>DOVB01000248.1:0-20201 GCA_003520285.1 Halieaceae bacterium | reverse complement strand
TGGCGAATCTCTGAATCATACTCAACGTGAGACGTCGCAATCGTAATGCCGCGCTCTCGCTCTTCAGGCGCGTTATCAATGCCATCAAACGCAACCGCTTCACCACCAAATACCTCCGAGCAAACTCTCGTCAGAGCCGCTGTCAGAGTCGTCTTACCGTGGTCAACGTGACCAATTGTACCCACGTTTACGTGAGGCTTATTACGCTCAAACTTTGCCTTTGCCATTACGACACTCTCCTCAATCTTGAACCAGCGCTGCCAGCTACGTTTAACGGCTGCTGCCGTTACTCTCATTAAACAGCACTCACGAATAAATGCTGCGTGTTTTATCAGGAAGTGGAGCTCATAACCGGATTTGAACCGGTGACCTCTTCCTTACCAAGGAAGTGCTCTACCGACTGAGCTATATGAGCAATTAGCTTCCTTTACTATGGAGCGGGTAGCGGGAATCGAACCCGCATCATCAGCTTGGAAGGCTGAGGTTCTACCTTTGAACTATACCCGCATTACCATGTCACTCTTTTAAATCACCGCGCCTTCCTTGCTTCTGCGGCTGTTCCCCCGCCATCACTTTCGCAAGTGCAGAGTCTTTCTTAAACCTTTGAGCAAACACTTTCTTTGCCCTGCAAGCTGCTGCGCTTTCGCCGCACTACCTTGCTCTAACTCCTGGTGGAGGGAGGTGGATTCGAACCACCGAAGCTTTCGCGTCAGATTTACAGTCTGATCCCTTTGGCCACTCGGGAACCCCTCCGAAAGGCGGCATATTCTCCAGAGGACCGGTGTCTTTGTCAACATAAAAAGACCGAAAAAAGTTTAAGAGTAAGCATTGCATCCACTAGCGTGTTTGCCTATTATGGCGCTCCCCAGTCGCTGGCGTAGCTCAGTAGGTAGAGCAGCTGATTTGTAATCAGCCGGTCGGGGGTTCGATTCCTCTCGCCAGCTCCATTTTATTTCCAAATAATAGTCCTCGCCGGTCAGGCAAGGGCGCAGTAAGCCCGAGACGGGCACACCCAATACGACACTTCATGCCTTCTCTTAATTTTGGGGGCATTCCTGCACAATCGCGTTGCGTTCTCATATGGCATCAGGAAAGCGTTTGCTTGCTATCAAATGCGATCATGAGCTTGCACTTACGCTCTAACTCCGTAAAGTAACTCGAGGGCATGAAGCCCTGACGATCACCATTTTTTGTTTCTGTTAACAAGGAGGTTAACATGCAAGGATTACCTATTGCGGTGCGTGACACCCTGTGCGGCCGGTCACCAATCATCAATGCACCAGTGGTCAAGTTCGGCAATCAACGCAATAAAACAACCCAAGCCGTTCTCAAACTGCTTCTCAACAGCGACCTATCTGAATGTAACGCTGATACCATTTCCCAGTCTCTTGGGATGAGTTCAAGCACGCTTAGACGCCGCTTAAAAGAAGATAGCACCTGCTTCTCTTATCTCAGTGATAGAGCCAGGCAGTACCGTTGCGAACAGCTCCTCAAAGAGCGCTGGCTGCCGGGTAAGAGTCTCGCATATGAACTGGGCTACACCGAACCAAACTCATTTTATCGTGCTTTTAAGCGCTGGACTGGCCTCCCGTTTCGCGAGTACAAGCGGCGACTCCACTAATCACTTGGTTCGCACGCAGGCGCAGTGGTGCAGCGTGCGGTGGCGCCTGCACTAAACCCCTGTGGCCACCCAACAAAGTGCGCTACACTAGCGCACTGCGCCGTAAGGCGTTCATCAGCTACCCTTAAGGAGACAAGGCATGAGTGTTCAAGTCGGTGATACGTTCCCAAGCTGCACCATCAAAACAATGGGCGAGAATGGTCCAGAAGATATCTCTACCGAGACCCTGTGCTCTGGTAAAAAAGTCGTTTTATTTGCTGTGCCCGGTGCGTTCACACCCGGTTGTAGCATGACCCACCTACCTGGCTACGTGGTCAATGCAGATAAAATCAAAGCCGCAGGTGTCGATACTATCGCCTGTTTATCGGTCAATGATGCTTTCGTTATGGGTGCGTGGGGCAAAGCTCAGAATGCTGAAGAAATCGTCATGCTCGCCGATGGTAACGGGGAACTGACTAAGGCTCTTGGGCTCGAACTAGATGGCTCAGGATTCGGTCTTGGCATAAGAAGCCAGCGCTTTGCGGCAATCATCGAAGATGGCAAGATCATCCACTTAAATGTCGAGCCAGGCGCCGGTGTCGATGTCAGCTCTGCTGAAACGATAATGGCTCTGTTATAAGTCACTGCCGGGGTGGGGTGGGGTGGGCTAGCCCACCCCTCGCTTGACTCAACCTAAGAGCGCAAAACACACCAAACTGATCACGACAGCCGCAAATAGATTCACCACAGCCCCCTCGCGCGCCATAACACGAATACCAATCCGACCACTGCCAAAAACCACCGAGTTAGGTGCAGTAGCCACGGGCAACATAAAAGCGCAACTCGCACTCATGACGGCGGGGACCATAATGAGCTCCGGGCGAATACCACCCGCCATAGCGGTCGCCGCTAAAATCGGCATTAACAGCGCCGTACTGGCAGTATTCGATGTGGTTTCTGTAGTGAACGTCACGATCAAGCAAATAGAAAGTATCAACCAGTAAGTGGGCAACTGGGTCAGATCAACCAGCACCTGGGCAATGACCTGGCTTAATCCAGACGCCTCAAAACCCGCAGCCAAACAAATGCCACCGGCAAATAACAACAAGACCCCCCACGGAATCTCGGCCGCGCGCTCCCAGGTTAACAACCGTCCTCCTCTGGCATCACTCACCGAGGCAAGTGCGACCACTGCCAAAAGCGCCACCGATGCGTCGTTCACAGTCGGTAAGTGCAACCAAGAACTCCAACCCCCAAAGGGTCCAGTTCGCGTAATCCACGCCAGCGCCGTTAACCCAAAAATCAGTAGCACTCGCTTTTCACTGGGATGCCATTGCTCAACGCTGGGCAGATCAATTCGAACCGGCGCATCAATATGACGGGCAAGATACCAAGCGACACACGGAATTAAGACTAGGACGACCGGCAAACCCCATGACATCCATTGCACGAAAGAGACCGCTTGACCGGTGGTCGTCTCATAAACCTGCATAAAAATCAGGTTAGCTGGGGTGCCAATCGGAGTCCCTAGCCCCCCAATACTGGCGCCATATGCCAAACCCAACAGTAGCGCTGGCGCTATTTTTTTTTGATCTCTGGCGCCATCAAGCACAGCCAACGCGACTGGGAGCAACATCAGCGTCGTGGCGGTATTAGAGATCCACATGCTTAACAAAGCCGCCGCTAGACTGAAGCCAAACACCAAACGAAAACCACTGCTTGAACCCACCCAGCGAATCATGCCGAGGGCCATTCGACGATGAGCACCCGTATGCTCAAGCGATTTAGAAAGCAGAAAACCGCCAAGCAAAAGGAGTATGAGCGGGGAGCCATAAGCCTGTCCCACTTGCGCCGGTGTCAAAATACCGAACATCGGCAATACAGCAAGAGGAATCAGAGACGTAATCGGGATCGGAACGGATTCTGAAATCCACCAGACGATACAGAGCAGTGCCACGCCAACCACAATTGCCAGGTCCGCGCTTTGACCACTGGCCAATAGACCGCTCACCGCTGTCAGCGCAAGCAGTGGGCCAATCCATAACCCCAGATCCAGCTCTTGATTCATTGGGGAAGATCTATCACGCCCACGCGCTCACCCCGGAACGCGCCAAGAAACAACTGACCATTGACCTCTTGCGCGACCGTAGCGGCGCCAAACAGAGAGCCATCATGCTCAAAAATATCTCGCACCGACCCATCCGATGGAGAATACTCAATCACAGCAAAGGGTACTGACGAATTTTCGTGAGGCTGTGTCCGAAGTGCCGCCATCATCTGCGTCAAGCCGGTCCGATGCGAGACGATCCGAATCTTACCGTCCTCGCCCCAACTCAAATTATCGCCATTGACGACCGTCGCCTGCTGCAGAATTTCGCCATCGCGCCGAAACGCTCGAACGAGCCCATCGACATACAAATTGACATAAAACTGATTGCCATCCGGGGTGGCTATGACACCGTTCGGGTAGCGACTTTGCGTGCCTTCAATAATCGACCAACCTTTCGTGGGCGACCACTCTCTTACATGACCAATATTGAATCCAAGCAGCGCCTTAATGGTGGACCAAGTCTCGTTACCAACAAAAGGCGTAGTGCTGAGAAACCCACCACCCGGCAAACCAGCTACATCGTTCATCAGTTCGCCATTCGGCGAGAGAACACAGCCTCGCCAGACCAATCCAAGGGGCATACTGTCGGCGTCAACGAAGAGCTCGAAGAACTCGACCGATTCACGCAAACCATGATTCACCACCAACAGTTGCCAAGTTTGATCGGCTTTCTGACGCAGATCGATGCCATGAAACGTCATTTCCTGTGGTGACTCATCACAACTGCTCTCACCCCAATCATTGGTGCCCACACGAGTCTTAGCTGGAAATAGCTCGGTCCGATCATAGGTCTCAGAGTCCACAGCAATCAGCCGGCCTCCCAAGACCATCTCGCCGATCAAAAGCGTGCGCTCATCGCCTGCAAGTTCGATATCCTCGGGTGCCACGAAGTCACAAATAAATCCAAAATCGCCACCCATATCGCAGTTGGTCTGAGCACCAACCGCTGCATTCCAAAACGCAAGTACTGCCAGCAAGATAGATTTTTTTATCATTATCGTTCCCTCACTTATACCCATGCGCTATCCTGTCGCAGTACTTTCGCCGTGTAAAGTACCGCCTTTTTTCCCAGCGATGACCGTCATAAATTATGCTTATTGACCAATTTAATAGACATGTCAGTTACTTGCGTTTATCGGTCACGGATCGTTGCGATTTCCGCTGTATTTATTGTATGTCGGAAGACATGACCTTTTTACCCAGAGCCTCGATTTTATCGCTCGAGGAGCTCTACGAAATCGCCTCTGCCTTCGTCGAACTTGGGGGTCGAAAAATACGACTCACGGGAGGGGAGCCGCTAATTCGGCGCGGTGTTGAATCACTCATCACAAAAATCGGCTCTCTGCCACAACTCGAACATTTAGCAATAACCACCAATGGGTCACAGCTATCGCGACAAGCCCAGCAACTCAAAGCGAGCGGTGTAGATTCACTCAATATTAGTCTAGACAGCCTGAAAGCAGACCGCTTCAAAGAACTGACACGCACCGGAGATCTTAACCAAGTCATCGCTGGCATCGTCGAGGCCAAGCGCTCGGGAATCCCAAAGGTCCGTTTAAACAGCGTTATTATTAAGGGGAAAAACGACGACGAGATTCTCGATTTAATTGATTTTGCGCTTGCGCAAGGCATTGATATCGCTTTCATCGAAGAGATGCCCTTAGGTGAAATGCCTGGCGTAGATCGAGAGCAACGCTGGCTTTCCAATCAGGAATTACGTCTGCAGGTCGAGCAACACCTGACCCTCGTCGATGAGATACAAAATAGCAGTGCCGCTGGGCCAGCACGCTATGCAAAAATTCAGGGTACTGCGACCAAGATTGGCTTTATATCGCCACACTCACACAACTTTTGCGGTGACTGCAATCGTATCAGAGTAACGGTAGAGGGTCGTTTACTGCTCTGCTTAGGAAACGAGCACTCGGTCGACCTCAGATCAGTCTTGAGGGCGCCTGGTTATCATCGCGAGCAACTCCTACAGACCATTACAGAAGCGATGCAGATCAAGCCAGAGAAACATCACTTTCTAGATCCAACCGAGCCCCAAATACTCCGCTTCATGAACGCAACAGGCGGTTAAATCAGCACAAAAGGAAACCGAATGAGTCAAGCCAAACAGAGTATCGATGCCATCATTGCTGCTTTCGCCGAGTACGGTTATATCTGTAGCGACAAGATCGCCACTGCTATTTTTCTGGCCACCGCTCTGGAAAAACCCATTCTGATCGAGGGTCCTCCCGGAGTAGGAAAAACCGAATTAGCGAATACTGCGGCTCTCGTTTCGGGTAAAGAACTCATTCGATTGCAGTGCTACGAAGGGCTCGATGAGGCCAAAGCCCTGTATGAGTGGAAATACGGGAAGCAGCTACTTTACACCCAAGTCCTGAAAGAGAAACTGGGTGATGTGCTCGAAGGTGCAACCGGACTCGATGGCGCTATGGCGCGTCTTCACAGTTTCAGTGACGTCTTCTATTCGCATGAATTTCTTGAACCCAGACCACTCCTAAAAGCACTGCAATCTGAGCTTGGCGCAGTTTTGCTGATCGATGAAATCGACAAAGCAGACCAAGAGTTCGAATCGCTGCTGCTAGAGGTACTCGGGCACTATCAGACCTCGATACCTGAACTCGGCACCATTAAAGCCAACATTCCACCCCGCGTTTTCCTGACCAGCAACAATACGCGAGACCTATCAGATGCACTCAAACGACGTTGCTTGCATCTTTACATCCCCTACCCTGACGAGAAACTAGAGCAAAAGATCATCGCCTCTCGACTACCCGAGATTGACCCCGACCTGAATCAGCAGGTGGTTAAGTTTGTGCAGTCGCTTCGCGAACTCGACTTAAAGAAAGCGCCGGCCATTTCAGAGACGATCGACTGGGCGCGCAGTCTTGTGTTGCTACAAGCCAATCAGCTTGATCGTCAGCTAGTGCGGGACACCCTCAACGTGCTGCTCAAGTTTGAGCAGGATATCGAAGCTGCAGAGCAGGCTCTGGGCGAACTCCTAAAGCCCAGTATCACGTCAAGCTCGAGAGTGCTTAATTGAAGCAGCAGCTCCTTCGGTTTATGCGCCTGCTGCAACAGCAAGGCGTCAGAGTATCCCCTGCCGAGAGCATTGATGCGCTCAGCGCGGTAAGTGCCATCGGAGTGGAATCCTCCGACTTACTGAAAGAAACGCTGGCCATGACCCTGGCGAAAACAGCGCAAGAAGAAATGATTTGTAAAAAATGCTTCGATCAGTTTTTCAATGGCGCGGACGCGACGCAAGACGCCAGTCAAGATGGGTCCGATGCGTCCATAGCACCGGAGTTGGCAACACCATCAATCGATGACGCACTGGCAGCAGCGATTGCAGATCCAGACAACCCTGCGAATGCACTCGCCAACAGCCCATACATCGAAGCTGTACTGACTCAAAATGAGGCCGAGCAGCAGGCTATTCTCGCCGAAGCGATGGGCTCATTACCGCTCGAAACCATGAAATTTTTTACCCAAAAGGGCTTATTTGTGCGTCGCTTGCTCGATGCACTCGGGGAAGCGAGCCTGCGCCAAGTACTTGCCAACACAGCGCCAACGGACCCTTTGCAACCGGCCTTAGAGCAACTGCAACAAACGCTACAAAGTCAGGCCAAAAGTAGTATCGAGCGCGCATTTGAGCTGAACGCCGCCGGCCACCACGACGCTTTAATGGAGGAGTTGCTCCAGAAAACGCGATTGAACGCGATCGAGCGCAGACATGCAGATCGCCTTAAGTCACTGATTCAAAAGCTGGCACGAAAGCTGACGCGAAAACACCGCAAGAAACCCAAGCGAACGCGCCGTGGCCAGCTCAATATGATCAAAACGCTGCGCAAAAACATCCCCAACGATGGGGTGTTGTTGACCACTTACTGGCGAAGAACCGAAAAGCGCAAACCACAAATCATGGCCCTTTGCGATGTCAGCGGCTCAGTGTCAGCCTACGCCAAGTTTCTGCTGATGCTGCTCTATTACTTGCAAGATGTTCTGCCACGGACACGGAGTTTCGCCTTTGCACACCGGTTAGGAGAGATCACTCAATCATTTCAACAGCTACCGGTAGAACTCGCTATCGAACGCGCTAACTGGGATTTCGGCGGGGCAACGGATTATGGCAGCAGCCTCGAGCAATTTTGGAAATTGGCTGGCAAGGATATCACGCCACAAACCACCGTGATCATTCTGGGGGATGCGCGCAACAATTATGGCAACCCTCAGTTTGATGTGCTTCAGGCCATCAACGATCGCTGTCGAAGAATTATCTGGCTCAATCCCGAATCGAAAAATCAATGGGGTAGTGGAGACTCTGAAATGGTGCGCTATCAACGAGTCTGCCAGTCGGCCTACGAATGCAACACTTTAGGACAACTGGAACGCGTCATTGATCAGCTTCTAACCCTGACCCGCTGACCCTCTTAACCGCTAATCCACTAATCCACTAACCCACTAACCCACTAACCACCTGCGCAGACGCTCAACGATCATCGGCGCCAAGCTCCAGATTTAAATCATTCGGCCGATCATCAGGCGCATTACTCGACAAAAATTTGATTTTAAGCCGCACATTGTTGGCTGAATCGGCATATCGAAGCGCTTGCGTCTAATCAATAAGCCCATCTTCATAAAGGCGGACGCAGGCTTGATCAAAATTGCATGCCCTGTGTATTGGACTTTCCGATGACGTCCTTGATGCTTTCGAATTGCCCGCGCAGGATAAGGTCCGAGATCAGCGGCGAGCGCAGCATTAACTCAATGGCTGCAACTCGGCCACCTGCAAGACTGGGTACAAGACGTTGAGACACCACACACTGCAGATTTTGGGCTAAATCTAATAAGAGCTGCGGGCGACGATCCTCTGGAAATAGATTCACAATCCGATCGAGTGCCTCATTGGCGTTATTGGCGTGCAGAGTACTCAAACATAAATGCCCGGTCTCGGCGAACGCAAGTGCCTGTTCCATGGTTTGTCTATCACGAATTTCGCCGATCATGATCACGTCTGGCGCTTGTCTGAGTGCGCTCTTCAGAGCAGCTTGCCAACTCCTTGTATCGACTCCAATCTCACGCTGATTGAAAATGCTTTTTTGTGCTTATGCGTAAATTCAATCGGATCTTCTACGGTAACAATATGCCCGCTCGAATTCGTGTTGCGATAGTCCAGCATAGCGGCCAAAGAAGTCGATTTACCAGAGCCGGTTGCAGCGACAAATAAAACGAGCCCACGCTTGCGCATAACGACGTCGAGCATCGTATCGGGCAGACCAAGACTCTGCCAACTCGGTATGTCAGCGACAATATAGCGCGCGACCAGGTTCACCTCATTGCGCTGAACGAACGCGTTAATCCTGAATCGACCATAGCCAGATAAAGGCGTCGCGATATTAATTTCGAGATCACGCTCAAAGTCAGCTCGCTGCGAGGCGTCCATGAGATCGTAAGCGATAGCCTTTATCTCGCCGGGCTTTAGAATATCAGCGCTTAACGGTTGGAGTTTGCCGTTAAATTTAGCGCAGGGAGGCGCTCCGGTGCTGAGAGGTAGAGGTCGGAGCCATTATTTTGAGCCAGTTGTTTCAACCACTCATTAATACGCTCCATACCGTCTCCGCTAGTGCTTACTCGAGCGGCAACCTCTGCAGCTCTTGCTCAAGCTGCTTCGACACCGCATTGGGTGATCCTGAATTTCGCGCCAGTTTAGCATAAACCGCAGGTATAACATAAAGAGTGATAAGTGTCGCGAGCGTAACGCCACACATGATCACAATCCCGATGACGGTGCGCGATTCATGACCGGGGCCTGATGACACCACCAAAGGGACAGCCCCAATGACCGTCGTTAATGCGGTCATGATGATGGGTCGCAAACGCCTTGAAGCGCCTTGGATCACGGCGTCATCAAACGGCACACCTTCATCTCGAAGCTGGTTTATGAATTCCACTAACAGGATGCCATTTTTAGTCGCCAAACCCACCAGCATGATCATCCCGACTTGAGAGTAGATGTTGAGCGTTTGATCAAATAAGACTAAGCCGCCCAAACCACCCACTAAAGCCAAGGGTACAGTCATTAAAATAACGGCTGGGTGCAAAAATGACTCAAACTGTGCTGCCATGACCAAATAAACAATCAGCAGAGCGAGAGCGAACGTAAACACCACATCGTAACCTGCAGTCTGATAATCAAGCGATTCGCCTTTGTAGGCGATGCTCGCATGATCAGGCAACTCCGATCGGATCGTAGCGCGGATATCCTCGAGAGCTTCACCTAAGCTATAACCCTCTGCTAGATCCGCTGTCAGCGTGAAAGCTCTGACCCGATTATGCCGATTAAGACTCCCAGCATCGGCACGCTCAGCCACGGTCACTATGTTTGATAACGCGACTAATTGACCCGATTCTTGCGACCTGACATACAACCCGTCTAAATCCGAAAGTGTGCGGCGGCGACCCTCTTCAGCTTCAACAAGCACATCATACTCGCGTCCATTCATTAAAAACGTGGTGACTCTGCGACCACCCATCATGGTTTCCAAAGTCCGGCCCACATCTCGTATGTTGACGCCCAGATCACCGGCTCGATTGCGATCAATGGTGAGCCGCAACTGTGGTTTGGTCGGTTTTAGGTTGGTATTCGCATTAATAAGGCCAGGATTGTCTGCCAAACGCTGCAATAGAATCTCTTGCCACTGCGCGAGCTCTTCGAAACTGTTGCCCCCGATAGCAAGATTAACCGGCGAGCTGTTACCGCCTCCGAGCGCTCTCGGACCACTAAGCCAAATACTGGCTCCCGCAATATCGGCGACTCGTTGTCGGGCATCCGCCAAAATAATATCGGTATCTCGGCGATCCGAATCAAAATCAGCGAGAACCATCAACGCAAAGCCATTATTGAACGCGTCTCCGCCACCCCAGGCTGGGGCTCTCACGAGCAATCGTTTCACATCACCGTTATCTACCAGCGGCATCAGTCGCTGCTCTACCTGATCCAAAATACCTTTGGTGTAGTCAAACGAAGAACCCTCGGGCGTCGTAACACGCAGGTATAAAAGGCCACGATCTTGCGCGGGCGCGTACTCTTGCTCGACCGACTGATACAGCGCCCACACCGCCAGAACCGAGATCACAAGCACTGCAGGCGCCCACAGCTTATCGGTAATGAGTTTTTTGAGTGACTTCTGATACCGGTGCTCTAGGGCATCAGACATACGATCGACACGCTGAACCATGGGCGAATCAGATTCCGATGTCTTCAAAATCTTGCTGGCAATCACCGGGCCCAAAGTGAGCGCAACAAAACTAGAGAAACCCACGGCAATGGCCATGGTCACCGCAAACTCGCTGAATAACCTGCCCACATCCCCTTGTAAAAAAGTAATCGGCACAAAGACAGCCATGAGTACCAAGGTAGTCGCAATGACGGCAAATCCCACTTGCCGCGTGCCCCGATAACTGGCCACCAGAGGGGTCTCACCTCGGGTAAGACGTCGATGAATATTTTCGAGCACCACAATACTGTCATCAACCACCAAACCAATCGCGAGTACCAGTGCCAGCAGGGTCAACAAATTGATGCTATAACCCAAAATCAACAACGCGCTGAAAGACGCAATTAACGAGATCGGAACGGTCAGCGCTGGCACTAAAAGACTCCGCCAATCCCCGAGAAAAATGAAAATCACGGCGACCACTAGAATAGCGGCCACGAGCAGGGTGAAGTAGACCTCGTCAATCGCCTGCTCGACAAACATGCTGTCATCATAGCTTGCTATCAGCTTCATGCCCTCGGGCAGGTCTGCATTGATACGCCCGACCTCTGCCTGAACCTGCTGACTCACTAAAAGGGCATTCGCGGTACTCTGTTTAATAATCCCCAGACCGACCATAGACTCGCCATTACCGCGGAAAAACCGCCTTTCTTCAGCGCTACCAAGCTCAACACGCGCCACGTCACCAAGACGAACCAAGTAACCATCTTCCGCTCGGCGAAGCACCAGCTGTCTAAAATCGGCGTCTGTCAAATAGCTGCGCTCGATACGAATAATAAAATCGCGTGACAGCGAATTCAGAGTGCCAGCCGGTAACTCGACATTCTGAGACCGAATGGCATTTTCAATATCTGCAACGGTCAAATTCCGAGCCACCAACTGTTCAGCATCGACCCAAACACGCATCGCGTAAATACTGCCACCGGATACCCGCACTCGCGCCACACCGTCGAGCACAGAAAACCGATCTTCGAGGTATCGACGGGCATAGTCGGTCAACTCTAACTGCGATAAATCTGGCGCCACCAAATGCGCCCAGAAAACGACGTCTTCACTATCTTCTTCTTTACGAACTTCCGGTGGTTCAGCTTCCTGCGGAATGTTATTCAAGATTCCAGAGACACGGTCGCGAACATCATTGGCAGCATCATCAATGTCACGATTCAACTTAAACTCGAGCCGGATATTGGAGCGTCCATCAAAACTGCTCGACTCCATCACCTTGACGCCCTGCAAGCCGGCTAACCGATCTTCGATAACCTCGGTGATGCGATTCTCAACCACTGACGCTGACGCACCGGGATAATTAGTTGATACCGAGACAATGGGAGATTGGATATCGGGATATTCTCTCAGGGGTAGTCGATCGAATGACAGAATGCCAAACGCCACGAGCAGCGCGCTTAAAACCAGTGCAAATACCGGCCGCTTAACTGAGATATCCGAGAGCAACATCGCCTAAGACCCCTGAATCCGTATCTTGGCGGGACTCATTCGAAGCGAACCCACACCATCGACAATAATCCGATCGCCCAACTCTAGCCCGGCAATAATCTCGACGAACCCGGGCATCCTGCCACCCACTTCCACCGTGACTTTCTCAGCTTCAGTATCTCCGGATACACGCCAGACTGAATGCACCGATGCTTGCGACTCTAGCGCCTGCTCTGGCACGAGAATAGCATCGCGCGGATTCGAGGCGATCTGGGTTGTCATGAGTAAACCAGGGCGGAGTTCACCCTCATCATTAGCGATTTCCGCGCGCACCTGTACCGATCGAGTCGCTGGATCAACGCGGCTATCAATCGCACTAATAACACCTTCAAAGGATCGCGAGAATGCGGCCGACTGCGCTGTTAAAGACTGACCCACTCGTATTCGTCCCAATTCAGTGGCCGGCACCGCGAAGGTGAGGCGCATGCGTGACACATCATCTAAGGTGGTAATACGCGTGCCAGATGTCACTAACGCACCGGGACTGATCTCGCGCAACCCGAGCTGCCCTGTGAAAGGCGCCCGAATCGTGCGATCGCGCATTCTCGCCTCGACTTCTTCGAGCTGGTACTCAAGTACCTGCACCCGCGTATTGGCACGATCCACCTCTGTCTGCGCCACCTGATTCTTTACCACGAGATTTTCGAGTCGACGCACTTCGCGCTCGGCATCGACCAAGGAGGCCGATAACTCAGAGAACCGCGCGCGCTCTGCATCTTGCTTCAAAATGGCAAGCACCGCGCCTTCGTCTGCGATATCACCATCTTCAAAATTAAGTGCCGTAACGATTTGCGAGACCGAAGCGCGAATATCGACCGATTCCCAAGCTTCTAGGGTGCCTACCGCTGAAATTTGATCTGCAAATGCCTGCGCCTCTACCTGCACAATAGTGACAGGAACCGGACCACCCCGATAAGATCGCCCTGTTTCCTCGGGTTCGGGGCCCATCCAAAACCATGCCAAGCCCACGATGCCGGCTATAATAGGGAACCACTTGACCATCACACACTCCAAAATCAGTATCGCGGGTTAAGTCTGTATTTACGCCTTACCGGCTCAAGTTAGATCATTATGATCAACAACAAACACACAAATTTTAAGGCGATAGTGTATCACTCCGGAGCCGATCAGGCGTGTACTTAATGCCGCAGACGCTTTACACTTATTGGTCTCCGATTTTGATAGCCGGCGCCTCTCGTGCCTTTCTGTGCAAGGAACCAACCAATGACCACACGCGTCGCTCAACTACTCGATGCCGTTGCCACGCATCCTGACCGCGCCAACATTCTTCGCGCACAGCGTGGTATCGAGAAAGAGTCGCTGCGAGTTGACAGCCATGGCCTCATAGCCCAAACCGATCACCCCCACACCCTGGGTTCACCTCTGACCCACTCGATGATCACCACCGACTACAGCGAGGCCTTGCTCGAATTCATTACGCCGGTATCCTCATCAACCGCTGAGACACTTGGTTTTCTGAACGATATCCACCACTTTGTCTATCATCAACTAGACCATGAATTACTCTGGCCTGCCAGCATGCCATGTGCTCTGACAGCAGATAACGACATTCCGGTAGCGCGGTACGGGAGCTCTAATTCGGCGCGGATCAAGACGATTTACCGCTACGGCTTGGGTCACCGCTACGGGCGCAGAATGCAGACTATCGCCGGCATCCATTACAACTTCTCTATGCCTGAGCCCTTTTGGATCTGGCTGCAGCAGACGTGTGGTGACACCAGACCTCTAAACGAATTCACAACCGATCGCTATCTGGGTTTGATCCGGAACTTCCAGCGGTGGTCGTGGATGTTAGTCTACCTGTTCGGTGCATCTCCCGCCGTATGTTCATCGTTTTTAAAGGGTCGAGACGATCATGGTCTCATTCCTACAGACGCCGAACACAGCACCTACCATCTCCCCGATGCAACCTCGCTTCGAATGGGTGGACTAGGCTACAACAGCGAGGCTCAGCGGTCACTGCAAGTGTGCTACAACCAGCTGGATAGCTATATCGAGACACTCCGTGCGGCGATCGTGAAACCGCATCCAGCTTATCAACAGATTCCCAAGCAACTCGACAATGAGTACCAGCAACTCAGCGATTGTTTACTGCAGATTGAAAATGAGTTTTATAGCCCGATTAGGCCCAAGCGAGTCTCTCGTCGAGGCGAGCCCTCTTTGCATGCACTGGCATGCGGCGGTATTGAGTACATCGAAGTTCGCTGCCTAGACGTCAACCCCCTGCTGCCAGTTGGCATTGATGACACCCAAATCCGTTTTCTGGATTTATTTCTGCTGTACTGCCTACTCGACGATAGTTCAGCCTGTACCCCGTCAGAACAGTCTCAACAAGCCTTCAATTTCGATGCCGTAGTCACACGTGGCAGGTCGTCTGATCTGATGCTTCATAAAGGCGATACCACACTCACACTGGAAGCGTGGGGCCTGAGTATTATTGAACAGTTAGAGCCGCTCGCCCAAGTGCTGGATGCGACCATTGAACCCGGCTATTTAGACGCACTGAAAGCGCAATCCGCAAAACTCTCAGACCCAACTCTGACGCCATCGGGTCGCATCAGCGAACAGCTTAAGTCGAACAGTTTTTTTGCAACGTCATTAAAGCAGGCAGAAACTACTCGCGACGTTTTTCTATCAACACCTTTGCCCGAACCTCTGGCAACATACTTTCAGCAACTTGCAACAGAGAGCCATTCCCGCAGGCTGCAGATTGAAGCGAACGATGACCGACCCTTCGAACAATTTTTACAAGAGTTTTTAGAGCAGTATCAGTCTAGCGCGCTCAATTTAAGTAGTTCTGATTAGCGTTCCAATTGAAGCCGGCAAGAGCGCCAAAAGTCGCTCTTAGAGTCCGCCAAAGCCCAAAAATGAGGACTCATTAAGCTGGTGTGCCTGTTATATGACAGGGGTTGTGCATCCATGCCGAGGACCGCACCCCCAGCACCCTCTACGATGGCTTGGCCGGCGCCGGTATCCCACTCGCAACACGGTGAATAGCGCGGGTAAATATCACCCAAACCCTCAGCTAATCGCGGAAACTTCAGGGCACTGCCACTGTCGTGACGTGTCACAGCAATACCCCGGTCTTCCAAGTAAGACAGCAAGCGATCCAAATGCTCGTTGCGGTGGCGTGCGCTCGCTAACACGGTAATACCTTGGGTAGCATCTAAATTCAGTGCACGTGCTTCTAATGCAATAGCAGTCGTTAAATCTGCCCCCTGTGGAATTCGATAGGCACCCCACCCTTTGCCACCGAACCATATGGTGCCTGTGACGGGCTGTGCAATCAGTCCGAGAATCGGCTGATGATCGCGTATTAGGGCAATATTGATCGTGAACTCATCGGTGCGATCCAAAAATTCTCGGGTGCCGTCTAAGGGATCAACCAGCCAATAGTCAGACCACCAGAGTCTCTCTTGCTTGGTGGCTGCGGACGATTCTTCAGATAATACCGGCAGGTTTGGAAAAAGCTCTCGTAACCTGAGTTTAATGAATTCATGCGAGGCTATATCGGCAGCGGTTAGTGGCGTCGAGTCAGTCTTTTTAGCAGAGTCGATCGGGCTGCTTGAGTAATAATGCGTTAATATGAGCGCACTGGCGTCGCGAAGAAGCGCTAACAGCTGAGGCAGTGCGTCAGCAATATGAGCTTCTGGGATGGGATAATTCGGCATCGAGTGAGTGTAACATGGGCAAGTCTGGCGTGTCGTTGTGAGGTCGAGGAAAGCAATGTTTGACTGGCAAGATATTGATACCGTGTTACTCGATATGGATGGCACATTGCTAGACCTCGCCTACGATAACCATTTTTGGTTAGAACATATCCCCACGCTCTACGCCCACACCCAAAATCTGCCGATCATGGAAGCCAGAGACTTTATTCAAACGGCAATGGCCGCCGTGGCTGGAAAGCTTGATTGGTACTGTATTGATTACTGGTCTAACTTACTCGAAATTGATATTTCACATCAGACCCAAATGACCTCATCACAAGTCGCACTGCGACCGTTCGTACACGAGTTCTTGTCTTACGCCAAAAGCCTATCGAAACGATTGTTGCTAGTCACCAACGCGCACCATCACGTACTCAGCGCAAAAATGTCGGCCATCGAATTACGCCCTTATTTTGATGCCGTAGTTACGTCACACGACTACGGCTCAGCTAAAGAGTCAGAGCGCTTTTGGCAACAGCTACAACGGCATCATCCTTTTAATCCACAATCGACTGTCCTGATTGATGATAACGAAGAGGTACTATACGCAGCCGAGCGGTATGGCATCGCACACACCATTACACTGCGCCAGCCGGATTCAAAACAAGTCGCCAGGCTATGCACGAGGTATGCAGCAATACATCATTTCGACGAACTGATACACTCGGCACAGTGAGTGCGCGAATGCTCGCGTTGCACTCGGGCTTGAAGCTTAATCGCTGACGAATAGAAACCCTTGAGGGGGATATCTGATGTCTCAAATTACTGATCTGCTAGCCACCATCGACGCGGCGCCCAAAGGACCCAAAACGACTGCGCTGTTCGATTTTGATGGCACCATTATTTACGGTTACTCAGCCTTCCATTTTTTGCGAGCACAAGTTGCCAAGGGCGACCTAGACCTGCGTGATTTATTAACCAGCCTTCAGGCGATGGTACAGTTCGGATTGCGCACAATTGACTTCGCCAATCTGATATCACTGACAGCGCAATTCATGGCTGGACTGTCAAAATCAGATTATGACAATTTCGCTCAAACAGTATACGACCAGCATATCGGCCGTCTTATTTATCCAGAGGTCAGACAACTCATCATCGCTCACCAAAAAGCGGGGCACACGGTTGCGATCGTCTCTTCGGCAACGCGCTTTCAAGTGGTCGGCGCCGCACAAGATCTGGGTATCGAGCACATTTATTGCACCGAGCTCGAGACTATCGATGACATCTTTACGGGTCATATCGATGGACCGCCTTGCTTTGGTATCGGCAAAGTGAATGCCGCCAAACAACTCCTGAAGAAAACTAAAGGTCGCTTGAGCAATACATTTTTTTACTCTGACAGCACCGACGATGCCGATTTGCTCGTTGCCAGTGGCAGACCGGTGGCACTGAACCCATCGCGAAGCTTGACTCAAATGGCACTCGAGCACGACTGGCCCAGTGCCACTTTCGACAGCAGAGGCCGCCCAACGCTTGGCCAGCTGGTCCGATCATTGGCCGCAACATCGAGCGTGATATCCTCTTTCGCCGCCGGGATACCAGTATTAGCCTTAACCGGATCAATGCGCCAGAGCAGGAATTTCTCTTACTCGCTATTTGCAGAAAGTGCGAGTGCGCTTATAGGCTTACAGATCGAAGTCACCGGTGAAGCCAATCTTTGGAAAACGCGTCCAGCGGTGTTTATTTTTAATCATCAGAGTAAAACCGATGTCATCATTGCCGCCAAACTGATCCGGCAAGACCTTGCAGCGGTGGGTAAGAAAGAGATCAAAAAATTACCACTGATAGGGAGCGTCATGGAGTGGGGTGGCGTGGTCATGATTGATCGCAAAAACTCGCGCTCGGCGATCGAGGCGATGAAGCCCTTGGTGGATGCTATCCGCTATGACGGCAAGTCAGTGGTGCTGGCACCAGAGGGCACCAGATCGACTACACGCCGACTCGGTTCCTTCAAAAAAGGAGCCTTCCACTTAGCCATGCAAGCCGGCGTTCCGATTGTTCCCATCGTCATTCACAATGCCAGTGACATCGCGCCCAAAGGCGACTTCGTCTTTCGACCCGGAACGGTGTCAGTCACGGTACTCGATCCGGTTGAGACTAACCACTGGACTGACGACACCCTGAATGCCGAAATCGACGCTATCAGACAGCGCTACCTAGAAGTACTCGGGCAACGCTGAGCAGACGATAAGCCAAACATTCACTGGCTCGACCACGCCCGTAGGAAACTACAAAACTCACTTGCCAAATGTACCGCTAACACGGTACAACAATAATTCGGTTATCATCAGGCGCTTGTGTATGTTGCTCACTGAACAAGCTCGGCAAGCCAACCCGTGGCCCACTCATCACGAAGGGTCGATTCTGTTTCTTCTTGATGCGAGGAATCGCTTTGAGCGCCGAGTGCTCAGTGACTGGGTTGACTCTCACAACACGCAGCAGCAAACCTACCTCATGTATGCGCTGCCACTCCTCGACCAACAACTCAAAATCGACTCTGCACTAATAAAACTGATTGAGAGCGCGCCTAACAGCACACTGATAGTGCCATTGAGACTGGCATGGAGTCCCTCTTCAAAGGCCATCGAATCAGGCCCCCGTCTGGCTGACCTTTTGCTTGGCGATCCGAGACGACCCAAGTCATGGCGTGGCAAGAGACTGTTAATCAACAAGCCTGAACGCGCAGCCTTCCTAGTGGGCTCTCCGGACACTTTGCACAACCTGAAGTCTCGGTTTGCGAAGATTATCGAAGAAGAAGATCAGACCGCGACCGCACTGGCAGAATTCATAGCCAGTCAAGCGGCACTGGTTTTGGATATCGCCGAGCGCAAACTGCAGGGCGGACGTTATAAAGTACCGCGCTTTGTCGCCAGTAACCTGCGCAACCGACGCCGCTATAAACAAGCCCTAATTAGCGCAGCTGAAGAGACCGGTCAATCGCTTGCCCTCACCGCTCGGGAAGCCGATAGCTATTTGAAAGAAATGATCTCGAAACCGAACACTTTTTGGCTCGATTTTTACGCTAAGTTTAATCAGTACTGCCTAGGCTTAGCCTACGAAGATGATGTGGTTGTGAACTCCGACAGTATGGAAAAATTGCGCGCTCAAGTGCGCGACTATCCCTCTATTTTATTGTGGACTCACAAAACTTATTTAGACGGCATGGTGGTGCCCAAAGTCTTGTATGAGCATGACTTTCCTATGCCCCACATGTTTGGTGGGGCCAATTTAAGCTTTGCAGGTCTCGGCTTTTTACTGCGGCGGGCAGGCGGCATTTTTATCCGCCGGAGTTTTCAAGATAACCCCACGTACAAAGCCATCTTAAGGCAATATATTGGCTATCTAATGGAGAAACGCTTTCCAATGAACTGGTCTTTCGAGGGCACACGTTCGCGCCTCGGAAAACTCATGCCACCAAAATATGGCTTGCTGAAGTATGTTCTGGAAGCAGCACACAGTACTGACGCACGAGATATCCATATTGTGCCAATCTCGATCAGCTACGATCTCATCCGCGATGTCGAAGAGTATGCCACCGAGCAAGCGGGACGGAGTAAAAAAGCAGAGTCCCTCATGTGGTTTATCGGCTACGTCAAAAGTTTGGCACGACCCATGGGCCGCGTTTACATGAACATCGGCAATCCGGTGATACTGCCAACTGCACCTGATCCCGACGACAAACTAGCACTGGCTAAGATCGCTTTCGAAGTCGCGGTAGAGGCCAATAAGGTCACGCCCATCACCTTCCCTGCACTGATATCTATGTGTCTATTAGGTTCGGCCCCGCGGGCTCTGACTGAGCAAGAGGTCGTTACCGAGTTACAAGAGTTGGTGATCTGGGCCCAGCAACGAAAGATCTTATTGTCAGACGATCTTCAAAAAGACATCAACGCCAACCTTGATGGCGTTTTAGGACTGATGATTGCCGAGCGCATTATCACTCGCTATGACGCGGGCCCCGAGACTGTCTACGGGATAGAGCA
>DOVB01000093.1 GCA_003520285.1 Halieaceae bacterium | reverse complement strand
TAAGGAGAGTCGACTTCGACGCTCATGTTGTCTTGGTTGTTGATGAAATAAGGCGACAAATAACCACGGTCGAACTGCATACCCTCAACAACGTCCAGTTCGTTCTGCAGACCGGTGCCTTCTTCAACTGTGATAACGCCTTCTTTGCCGACTTTTTCCATTGCGTCAGCAATGATGTCACCGACTTGGCTATCGCTGTTTGCAGAAATTGTGCCTACTTGAGCGATTGATTTCTTGTCAGTACATGGAATCGCTGCAGCTGAAATTTGCTCTACTGCTGCTGCAATTGCTTTATCGATACCGCGCTTGAGATCCATTGGGTTCATGCCGGCGGCGACTGACTTTAAGCCTTCGTTAAGAATTGATTGTGCAAGAACGGTCGCTGTAGTGGTTCCGTCTCCGGCGACATCAGAGGCTTGTGATGCAACCTCTTTCACCATCTGCGCGCCCATGTTCTCGAGCTTGTCTTTCAGTTCAATTTCTTTGGCAACGGATACACCGTCTTTTGTTACTGTGGGCGCTCCAAACGATTTGTCGAGCACAACGTTGCGGCCTTTGGGGCCGAGAGTTGCTTTAACTGCGTCCGCTAAAATATTGACGCCTCTGAGCATGCGCTGTCGCGCTTTATCACCAAATACTACTTCTTTTGCCATGATACTGTTCCTTGACTTTGAGTGTGTTAACGAAATGCGCTTACTCTACGACTGCGTAGATCTCGCTTTCATTCATAATGATGAGTTCTTCACCGTCAACGTCGATGGTGTTGCTTCCGGCATACTGTCCAAATACAACGCTGTCACCGACTTTGACCGCGCAAGGGCGTGTCTCTCCGCTATCGAGAATTTTGCCATTACCGACCGCAACGACTTCGCCTTGATTCGGCTTTTCTTTCGCTGAGCCAGGTAGCAAGATCCCACCAGCTGTTTTCTCTTCCTCTTCTTTGCGACGAACGACCACACGGTCGTACAAGGGACGGATTTTCATTGATGTCAATCTCCACTAATCTGATTTTTGAGGCACCCTTCTATCAGGGCTGCGTTCTATATTGGGGCGTTGAAATTAAATTCAAGGGGTGATTAGCACTCTAATGTAGCGACTGCTAGTGCTGGTGCATTGCTGCGGCTCAGCGGTGAAAAAGGGGATGACATTCCGGGTTTGCGAGGAGGCCCGATGCAAGCTTCTCAGGGCTCTTGCGAGGATTCTTTGACTTCGTACTCGCCTTCTAGAATCTGGCGATCACCGGGTCGCGAGGGCTCCGACTCGGGCGTTGTGGGCGTAACACCAAAAATTTTAAGGCAGCTGCGCCTAAGTGGCGCGATGGCCAATATGAGAGCGAGCGTGTCAGTGATTAGGCCGGGGATAATCAGCAGCATCGCGCTGATGACGATCGCAAACTCATCCCGGAACCACTGCTGGCTGAGCCCCGAGGCGGATGTTCGTGCTTGATGAATGGTCTGAATCACTGCGAGGCCCTGCCGTTTCAGTAAGGCAGTGCCCAGAATTGCGGTAACGATGACGTAGGCGACCGTGCTAAAACTCCCAATGCTGCTTCCCAGTTCGATTAAGGTTATCAATTCTAAAAACGGTAGAGCGAGCAGTAGCAATGGCATAATCAATCCTCTTTGGCACCCACTGTAGCAAACCAGACCGTGACTGCACTACGGCCTCTGAATCTATTTATCGGGTATAATGCCGATTTTTCAAGCACAGGGAAGATTATGGATTTACGTGGCAAGGTGATAGCGATTACCGGGGGTGCTCAAGGCTTGGGCTTGAGTATGGCAGAGGGTTTAGTCCACAAGGGCGCTCAATTTGCGCTCCTAGATGTGAACGCGGAGCGATTACAAGAGGCGGCAACTCGGCTTCAAAAAATGGGGGCAATTGCTCGTTCGTATGTCACCAATGTAGCCGATGAAAGCAGCGTCATAGCGGCCTTTGATGCTATTGTGAACGACTTTGGTGCGCTCGATGGGCTCATCAATAATGCAGGTATTTTGCGCGACGGACTGTTGCTAAAAGTCAAAGACGGCGAGGTTGTGAAGAAACTGTCGCTGGGTGAGTGGCAAGCGGTGATTGATGTCAATTTAACCGGTGTCTTCCTGTGTGGTCGTGAAGCTGCTGAACGTATGATCAATCTGAGTACAGGCGGCGTGATTATTAATATTTCTTCGGTCTCACGCGCCGGCAATATGGGCCAGTCTAATTACTCTGCTGCGAAAGCAGGTGTGGCGGCCATGACAGTAACATGGGCGAAGGAGTTGGCGCGCTATGGTATTCGCTCGATGGCAATTGCTCCCGGATTTATCGGTACTGAAATGGTTGCGTCGATGAAACCAGAGGCTCTCGCAAAGATGTCATCCCAAATTCCGCTAGGACGTGTGGGTGAGCCCAGCGAAATTGCGAGCACAGCAGCCTTTATCTTTGAGAACGACTACCTAACGGGTCGCGTTATAGAGACTGATGGTGGTATCCGTCTGTGATGCACTGCGCGGCCTGCAAGTCGACCGCACGTCAGGTTACTCTCCTGACCTTGTGGATGAGTTGAGATGAATTGGCGCTCTACCTTCAGGGCGTATTACGACATCCGCTTGGTCTGGATATTTTTGATGGGCTGTGCCAGCGGGTTTCCGATGGTGCTCATCGGTTCGAACTTCAGCGGTTGGCTCACAGACGCCGGTATTGCCCGTGCACAAGTCGGCTTAATCGGTTCTGTGGCCACAGTCTATGCCCTGAATTTTTTATGGGCGCCGATGGTTGATCGAGTCCAGATCCCTTGGATTACGGCCCGTTTAGGGCAGCGCCGCGGCTGGATCTTCAGCATGCAGTCTATGATGTTGATCTTGGTGCTTTTAATTACTCAGGTTAATCCGAGTCTAGGCTTGTGGTTGCCCGGATTATTGGCCTTAGGTATCGCGATTTGTAGTGCGACGCAAGATATCGCAATTGATGCTTATCGAATCGACCAATTTTCTGTTCGAGAAACTCAATTTTTGCCACCGGCGGCGGCGGTCGCGATTATCGGCTGGTGGACTGGGTACTCGTGGCCAGGATACCTCGCTTTTTCTCAAGCCGATGCAGTTGGGTGGGCGACGGTCTACTGGTTCATGGCTGGTGTGCTCGTTCTGTTGATGATGGCAACTCTGGCGGTGACTGAGCCTGTCACCCAGCGAGTAGAGCTTCAGCGTCAGGCAGAAGAACGCTATCGAGACTATTCTGGCATCGTAAGGTGGTGTCTGGTAACGCTCGTCGAGCCGTTCGCCGGTTTCTTTCGAAAGAATGGTGTTCGTGTTGCTCTTTTGCTGATGCTATTTATTTTTCTGTTTAAAGTGGGCGAGGCGTTTCTCGGTCGGATGTCGATCGTCTTTTATAAAGAGGTGGGGTTTAGTAATCAGCAAATCGCTGAATACACCAAATTGTTTGGTTGGCTGATTACAGTTTTGTTCACCCTTCTCGGAAGCGCATTCAATACTCGCTTTGGGGTGGTTCGAGGCTTGCTCTTAGGAGGTCTCGCCATGGCCGGTAGCAATTTGATGTTTGCGGTTATTGCGAGCGTCGGCCCGCTAGAGTGGCTACTCGTGTTGACACTGGTGGTCGATAATTTCACAACCGCATTTTCTACCGTGGCGTTCGTATCCTTTCTTACCGCGCTCACCGGCCGAGCATTCAGTGCAACCCAGTATGCATTGCTAGCATCGCTGGGAAATTTGAGCCGAACGACACTGGCAGGATTGAGCGGCTATACGGTCGATTGGCTGGGTAGTTGGGAACGATTTTTCATTGTCACCGCGCTGATGGTCCTGCCCTCTCTGATCATGCTTTACGCAGTTCGAGACAGATTTCAGGCAATTGCGGATGATGCATAACGCAGCCTCGATCAGCTGATGGCACCACATCTTTGTGCCCGTGTATACGCCAGCATCAACAGTATTTGAAGTCACCGGTGTCGGCATCAATCTTGTTGTTTTTTTAAAGATTGTACTTAAGGCCTTGATATAGAAAGGCGTGGTCAGTCTGATGAAAGGGGTTTAGAATACGAGGTGACAGTGGTTGACACAATCATTGCGTAGGCAGCGGTGCATGAAACATGCTGCAGTAACGAATGCGAAATACACCAAGCAACATCAAAGGAGAGAAAGGCAATGGCTGAAGGATATTTTATAGCGAGATGGTTCCACGTATTGTTTGGAATCGTATGGATTGGCATGTTGTATTACTTCAACTTTGTTCAAATGGCGTATTTTGCAGAAGCAGAACCATCTGCTAAGTCAGATGCAGTGAAAAAGCTTGCTCCTCGTGCACTGTGGTGGTTCCGCTGGGGTGCAGCTGCGACCTTTATTACGGGCGTGGCACTTCTTCACTTGGGTGGCTATTCCTTCGGCGATATGGCTGCTCGCCCATTGATTTGGTTAGGTATATTAATGGGCACTCTGATGTTCTTGAACGTCTGGTTGATCATTTGGCCAAACCAGAAAATCGTGATTGGTCTGGCTGAAGGCGATGCGGCTACTGCTGGTGCTAAAGCAACTTTGGCTTCTCGTACGAATACGTTGTTCTCGGCCCCTATGCTGTTTGGCATGCTTGCAGCGGCTCACTACGCAAATCCGGCTTCAACCACCGCTTTCTATGTTGCCGCAGGATTGGTTGCAGTGTTGGAATTGAATGCGATTTTTGGCAA
>DOVB01000250.1 GCA_003520285.1 Halieaceae bacterium | reverse complement strand
AAATAATGAACGGTTCTGAATTAGATCGACGCCACGAAAAACAGATCCTGCGAGAGCAGCTCAATCGAGAAATCAGCGAATTTTTGGAGCGTGGCGGGCGGATCGACTTTTTAGAGTCGCATTTCAGACCAACTGCAAAAGACAAAGTCGCTCACGAGAGCTCATGGCTCGGTGATGACGCGGGTGTCTACTTTCAAGACGCGCCTTAAGCGCTATGTTGAATGTCAAAGCAGCACTCGAAGACCGATTTCCTGATTTTTTCGAGAAGCATACAAAAATTGGCCCGATTCTTCTGAAGTTTCTGGGATTTCTTTTTCATGAAGCGCGTATTCAACAGTTTGAGCGCGAATACCCGTATGCTAGGGGTCTAGAGTTCGTCGAAAAAGTTCTCCTCTTTTTTGATTTTTCACTCAGAACACGTGATCGGGAACGAGCTCGCATACCGTCAGAAGGCGCAGTAGTCATTGTAGCGAATCATCCAATCGGGTCGCTTGATGGGCTGGCATTACTCAATCTTGTGGCAAGTATCAGACCCGACGTTAAGGTTTTGGCGAATGATCTGTTGCTGGCGATCGAGCCATTACGACCGGTCTTATTGCCCGTGAATAATATGGACGGTAAGACGCCGAAGTCGAATCTAGAGACAATTAAAGCGCATTTGGAGAGCGATGGTGCGGCCATTATTTTCCCCGCTGGTGAGGTGTCTCGGTTTGGACCTCAGGGGGTTCGAGATGGGGCCTGGCACCCGGGCTTTCTGAAGATCGCAAGATCTGCCAAGGCGCCAATTCTTCCTATCTATGTTGCCGCTAGGAACTCGGTTTTCTTCTACAGCTTATCGTTTTTAGCCAAGCCGCTTTCGACGGTTTGGTTGGTCAGAGAGATGTTCAAGCAGTGCCACCGCACGGTTGATGCGCGCATTGGCCATCTGATTCCGATCGAGCATTACGACCGCGATGAGTCGCGCAAGGTCACCGCGCAGAAGTTCAAGCGTCATGTGTATGGTTTGGCCCGCAACAGTAAACCTTTATTTCAGGGCGAGGAAACCGTGGCTCCGGCCGAGAATAGGCTGCTTCTGTCACGTGAGATTGCGGACTGTGAACTCTTGGGGAGTACTCCGCGCGGTCGAGAAATAAGATTGTACAGAGCGCGAGCGGGCGATTGTATTCTGCGGGAGTTGGGTCGGCTGCGAGAGCTGAGTTTCCGTGCAATCGGCGAGGGTAGTGGGTCTCCAAGAGACATCGATCGGTACGATTATCACTACGATCACCTCTTGCTCTGGCATCCGCTTGACAAACAAATAGTGGGCGCCTATCGACTCGCAGACGTGCGAACTGTGCTGCGCAACCACGGGCTTGATGGGCTGTATACCTCATCGTTGTTCGACTTACACAAGGTGCCCTCGAAGTCGCTGGAGCGCAGTTTGGAGTTGGGTCGGAGTTTTGTGCAATACCGTTATCGCGATCGCCACTCGCTCGATGAGCTTTGGTCGGGTCTTGGCGCGTACATTTCGCAGCGTCCCGCTTTGCGTTATTTGTTTGGTCCGGTATCTATGAGTCGCGACCTAGGCGAGCGTTCGCTAGAAACGGTGAGGGATTTCTATCACTTCTATTTTCCTGCGCTGTGGCCAGAGGTCATCGCGACCACACCGTTCGTGTCAACGAACGATCGCAGCCTAACGGCTCGTCAGGCCTACACAGGCGATTATGCTCAGGATTTTAAGGTCTTGCGTCAGGAGCTTAAGGCAGCGGGGCAGAGTTTGCCTCCCCTTTATAAATACTACACCGAGGTTGCCAAAGAGGGCGGTGTTGGTTTCAGTGATTTCAATATCGACCCGAACTTCAAGGGCTGCATCGATGGGTTCATCGTTGTTAACCTTAAGCTTCTTAAGCAGAGCCGAAAAAAACGCTACCTTCACAAGGCGGAGTCTAAGTGACTAAAAGTCAGAACTACTATAAGACCGTTTTTATTTCCGACGTGCATTTAGGCAGCAAACATTGCAAAGCAGAAGCTTTGCTCAGTTTTTTAAAGAATATGCGCTGCGAGCAACTCTTTCTGGTAGGTGACATTGTTGATGTGTGGGCGATGCAAAAGCGGGTGCACTGGCCCCAAGCCCACAATAATGTGCTGCGAAAGTTTTTGTCGCTCGCCAGAAAGGGCACTCGAGTTACCTACATCCCCGGGAATCACGACGCCAATTTTCGCGAGTTTTGTGGTTCAGAGTTCGGCCTGATCGATATTCAAAGACGCATTGATTTCGAGACAGAAGCGGGACAGCGAATGCTCGTGATCCACGGAGATGAACTAGATTTTGCGGTGCGATACTCACGATTGAATCGCTGGGTCGGCGATCTTGCCTATGATTCTTTGATGGCACTTAATGAGTGGATCATTGGTATCCGCGCCAGATTTGGCCTGCCGTATTGGTCTTTGGCAAAGTGGATAAAATCGAGTGTATCGCAAGCCGAAATGGTGATTAAACGCTATGAAGAGGCGGGTGCGGACTTGGCTCGCCGGCAGGGCTATGACGGTATTATTTGCGGTCACCTGCATTTCCCATCTGTTTTGAATATCGATGGCATTGTCTACTGCAACGATGGCGATTGGGTCGAGAACTGTACGGCTTTGGTGCAGGATTTCGATGGCAATCTGAGCCTTGTGGCTCATCGTTTTGAGCACGATTAGCCCAATCGTTGGGCTGGTTGAGTGATGAATATCTGGTTTTTCAGGGGTTCCATCAATACGCGAAAACAGTCAAGCTACCGGTCTTAATGTTAGCCGGTTGCCAGCATAGTGATGAAAGCAATCCACGTAAAAATAGCAAAAATCGTTTTGGGGTCGGCGCTGACAATTTTTGCAACCATAGTTCTTTACAGGGCAATTTGTTTCGACGTCGTTCAAAGCCGTGGACATTCATATAGCCTCGCCGATAGCCCTGTCTCTTTTTACTTTATGATTGGCTTGCACATCCTAATAGTAGTGACAGGTTTGTTTTTGGTTCGCCAAGGGTGGCGAGATAGCGGCCGCTAATACAATAAAACCGCGCCTAGCTCGGCGGCGCACGACACCGGTTTTAAATCCCTACGAATACACACATGGGGCAATGCGTTTCAAGTTATGCGTTTTCCGTCTAAGTAAGATGCTATATACTTCGGGTATATTGCTGCGTAGGAGGTGCTACATATGGCTATCGGGTCCGTATTTGTTAATAACCGCACTCAGGCGGTAAGACTGCCGGCCGACACTCGTTTTCCCGATGATGTGAAGCAAGTTACTGTACGTGTTGTTGGAAAAGATCGAATTTTGTCGCCCGTGGAAAGCACATGGGACAACTTCTTTCTTACTGCTGAACATGTCAGCGATGATTTTATGGAAGAACGTGCGTCGCAAGTGCAGTCCGAGCGGGAAGCTTTCTGATGCTCAAGTATATGCTCGATACCAATATCGCGATCTACGTGATTAAACGCCGGCCCCCTGAGGCCTTGGCAACGTTCAACACGCATGCAGGCCAACTGTGTGTCAGTTCCATCACGTTGGCTGAGTTGATACACGGAGTCGAGAAAAGTGCCATGCCAGATCATAATCTCCGGCAAGTTGAAGACTTCGTTTCACGGTTAGTGGTGTTGGAGTATGGTAATAAAGCTACCGCACACTATGGCGATATTCGAGCGGTATTGGAACGCAAAGGAGCCCCCATAGGTGTTAACGATCTGCATATTGCGGGGCATTCGAGAAGTGAAGGTCTTACGCTGGTTACCAATAACCTAAAAGAATTCGAGCGAGTTGATGGCCTGCGTCTCGAGAACTGGATTTAGATCCACTCCAATTCGGGCTTGAAGGTGGGTCTATTTTGACCTTGTCAGACCGGCCAAAAATCTTGCGAAAATGGTGATGTCCTGGTGCACGCTGGCTGCCTCCAGAGCAGCCATGTAAGGACTGCGTTCTTCAACGGGAATGATCGTCCAAGGGTGGCCGCCGGACGCCATCATCGCATTCATCAGGAATCGTCCTACCCTACCATTGCCGTCGATATAAGGGTGGATATAAACGAAAACAAAGTGCCCCAGCACCACGCGAACTGCTGCCTCAGTTTCCTCTTCCAGCAGGTCAAAGAAAGCGGGCATGAGGTCACGAACAGCATCCCTGTTTGGCGGAACGTGCATCGACTGCCTGATATAAACAGGCCCATTCCTGTAACCGGCAAGATCTCCCGCGCGGAGAATTCCCGCTGTTACACTGGGCGCGAAGAGCTCTCTGTACCATGCCGGGTGATCCATGCGGATCATGGAGCCTGGGTTGCCGCCGGCCAATATTTTCTCGATGCTTTGTTTGACGGCTTGAAACGCCTGCCAGTAACCACGTGCAGCCATCGCATTGCGGTGGTCGCGGTCACCAATATCCGTTTCCGGATTCCATGCGCCCGACTTGACCCGTTCAATCAACTCCAAGCTTACGCGGTATCCCTCAATGGAAAGGGAGTGATAGGCATCAGATGCGTAGATGTCTTCAATCTGCCTGAGGTACGTTGCCTTGTCGGCGGTCGTTTCGGGGGCGGGATGGAACTCCCGCAGGACATCCTCTCGCATGCGTTGCCACATTAGCCGAATGCGGGTGACATATGGAGAGCTCACATGTTGTGTGAAAATCAATGGACTGGCTATCTCGAACGGATCCGTCTCCCGGATGTTATAGCCGGCGGCCTTCATCGTCGTGACGATGGCATCGGCAATGTCTACCCGGCCAATGTTGCGAAAGGCCGCAGCCAAGCGACCGGCGATGGTGCTATGACCTCCTTGTAAGAGACGTTCAAGCAGGTCGGAAGGATCGCTCACCATAGCAAGAGCCGCACGAAGATCGGTCGTGTTCTGCCGATAGCTGCCCGGTGCGCACGCGATAAGTGCGGCAGGCAGTGAAAACAGACGCAGACCCTGATCGATCACTGCATCTGTCTTGTCGGGAATGTCTGCCCGGATATCCAGAATCGAGGTATCGAACGGCAAGTTGGTGACGTTGTTTTTAGCCTTTCGTGTCCTGACTAAAAGTTGCTTGGGCACCGTCCTGTTTTCGGTGTGGAGCGCCAAGGATTGTTCCGCAGAGAGACACCATTCTGCGCCAAATCGGCTTCCCAGGTACGAAGCGCAGAAATCCCAGAACGAGGCATACCAGGACGTACTTTCTCCAGGTGCTTCATCCGGGCGAGAGCGGATATACCAGCCTTTGATGACTTCCTGTAAAAATCCGTTTTTGATCAAACGCTCGCGGTGGGTGCGGCTGAGGTCGCGTGATCGGACCGCAACAATCTCCTGGTCCTGCAATGATTTAAGGGCTTCGAGAGATTCAGCCAGTTTTTCTGATGGTGTTGCCATGTCGGAACTCGTTCCCCTGTTTGGCCTGATACCAAACAGGAGTGCAAAAGAGTGATGCCAGACGGCTGGATATTAGTTTATCATGCTGTATTATAGTTAGTTTAATGAGATCTTCAATTATTAGTTTTTCGCGTTGAGAAAGTGCTAGTTTTTTCTGTTCCATAGGTAGAGATCAACTCTGGACTTGGTCAGGCGTATAGTCAATGATGTTTTAAATTGTGAACATTTAAATTTATATGGTTCATTAAACAAGACATTTTATGAAGAGGCAGGTGCGGACTTGGCTCGCCGGCAGGGCTATGACGGTATTATTTGCGGTCACCTGCATTTCCCATCTGTTTTGAATATCGATGGCATTGTCTACTGCAACGATGGCGGTTGGGTCGAGAACTGTACTGCTTTGGTGCAGGATTTCGATGGCAATCTGAGCCTTGTTGCTCACCGGTTCGATCACGATTAGCCCAATCGTTGGGCTGATTGAGTGATGAATATCTGATTTTTCAGGGGGTTCCATCAATACGCTAATACAATAAAACCGCGCCTAACTAGATCGCACACTATGGCGATATTCGAGCGTGATCTTTCCGCCGATATTAGAGCCATGACCACGATCAAATTCCCAGCGCGTGGGGGGCAAGGGTCATTTTTTGAATCAGCCAAAAGTATACATAGGTCGCACCCGCCAGTTTCACATTTTAAGTCACAATGGAAGCCAGTTATGTTCTCGAGATTCGGCTATAGTTGCTCGCTGAGACTAAAGCACTCACTAGAGAAGAACGTGTACAAAAGCGAATTAAAAGCGGTGTCGAGATTGTGGGTGGAAAACACTGGGACAACGAAGAAGCTTATTATTCGTACTACGAAAAAGATAAGGGAGAAGAATGAACAATCCAATGGTATGGTTTGCGGTGTTTATGGTTGGTTTGATCTACTACGCAACAGCATCAAACAATCCCGAATGGAGCGGTAATGGTAATCGTTGTGTAGGCGAATGTTATGACGCGTACACCGCACAAAATGGTACACCCCTCGAACAAGAAACACAGAAACAAGAGCTGCGTGCACAAGCATCGCCCGCTGATCTAGGCAAGACGTATTACGCACAATGCATCGGCTGTCACGGAGCGAACGGTGAAGGGGGTGTTGGTCCTAAATTAGCAGGACAAGCGGTAGACAATATTATAAGTAAGCTGAACGCGTATCGTGCGGGTCAAACAGTCGGCAATCAGAGTATGTTAATGTGGAGCGTTGCAAAACCCATGACAGATACTGACATCAATAATCTAGGCGCATACGTAGGTACAATGAACTAAAGGATGCGATAGCTCATTGAGAGCACTGAATCACCACTAGTTCGGTAGGCACCTCTCAACCTGATTAGTTGTGATGAATGGCTGTGGGATCTTTTGTGTCAGACAGATTATTGGGTTTTTGGGATTACTCCTCTCGGCAATGCATGGCATTGTCGTACCCACAGAACCTAAATAGTGCGCGTTATATAAACAACTAAAAAAGAAATGGTGCCCAGAAGAGGGTGAGCTAGGGTTTCGAGCCGCACCGCGGCGAGCTGGCGAACGCCGCTCAGCTTTGCTGAGTGGCCGGGTTAGTTCCTCTCGACAAAGTGTCGAGTCGGGTAATCGTCGATTAGAGTATATCGCAGAAAACGTATTACCCCGGCTAAGGGGTAATTGATAGGTTACAGGCATGTGGCGTTGCCCCCATTGCTAACCGCACCTATGTCAGTATTCTATACGTCTGGCGAAGTTTCGAGTTTAAGCTGGCCAGGAGATTCGCGCCAGATTTGGCTTGCCGCACTGGTCTTTGGCACAGTGGATAAAATCGAGCGTATCGCAAGCCGAAATGGTGATCAAACGCTACGAAGAGGCAGGTGCGGACTTGGCTCGCCGGCAGGGCTATGACGGTATTATTTGCGGTCACCTGCATTTCCCATCTGTTTTGAATATCGATGGCATTGTCTACTGCAACGATGGCGATTGGGTCGAGAACTGTGCTCCTTTGGTGCAGGATTTCGATGGCAATCTGAGGCTTGTTGCTCATCGGTTCGATCACTATTAGCCCAATCGTTGGGCTGGTTGGATTCCTTGAAGGTAAGAAACGTGGGTTTAAGCGGAAGTTCTGTCGGTGACATCCTCCAGAAACGCTGTAATGTGCGTCTTCAGCTCCGAATATGCCGGCTCTTCTAGGGGTAGATGACTCCCATTACTGAGCGTTATTAATTTTTTCCGACCGGTGAGTCTGTGCAGTGTGTCAGTGCTGAGCTCGATTGGGGTCCATGTATCTTCTCCGGGATGCACCAACCAGAGATTCGAGAGTGCAGTGATGGTGTCGAGGTGCTGACGATAGAGTGAGTGGAAGAACCCGATGTTAATCCAACGGTTCCCGATCAGTGGCTGCGATTCGAAATAAGCTTGTAGCGGTCGTATTGTACTCATGCGTTCGAATGGTGCAGCGATCTTTAAGGGTATTGAAAGCTTACGGAGTATGGTGGGTATAAAGTGAAAGCCGAGCAGAGTCAGTCGGCCTAACGACGGCCAGCGAGCCGCTCGGATGAAGGACGAGTCTTGGCTCATGTCCAGTAAAGTGGTCGCAAATACACCCCGAACACAGCTATTTCTTTGGGCAGCATTCACTGCGGTCAAGCCACCGAGGGACAGTCCAAACAAGACTTTAACACCTTCGTGCTCTTTTAGAATCGAATCGATGGCCTCTAGCCAGTCGTTCAACTCGAGAGGGGTACTGGTTTGTGATTGGGTCAGTCCAAAACCAGGCAGATCCGGTGCAATGACTCGCCATCCTGAATCACGGATTACTTGGGCGAAAGGCGCTAAAATTCTGCCATTACCGCCGCCTCCGTGGATCAAAACCGCAGTGCCCTTTGGTGTTCCCTCTGGTTGCCATTCATCGATGTGGAGATGATATTTCTGGTAAGACAAATAGTATTCGGAAGTTGGGTCATCGAGCATCAATCTTGCATGCGCTGCCAGCAGTTGTTTGTACTCTGACCAGTGGTTAGAATCTCGATAGTATCGCACGTAAGCTCCGCTCTGACTGTAATCAGCGGTCATTATCTCAAACTGCTTTTCATTGAGGTACTCAGATCTGTGAAGAGAGTTAGGAATCCCAAGCAGAGCCGATCTAGGATGACCTGCGATGCTATCGTAAACGCAGCGGCTCGGGTTTTAAGCACTGAAGGTATAGATCGGTGCTCGACTAATCGTATTGCTGAGGTAGCCGGTGTTTCGATAGGGTCGGTCTATGAGTATTTTGAGAACAAGCAGGCAATTATTGATGCGGTAGCGCTGCGACACTTAGACCGCATCTCGTCAATGTTTGATAATGCCATTGTGGTTCTCGGGGATAACGCTGATTTGCAGACGGTGGTGCGAGTCTTAGTCGAAGCTGTGATTGCCGCGCATGGTCATGATGTGCGGTTGCATCGTTCATTGTCGCAGGAAGTGCCGTTATCTGAGCACGTGCTTCGGAAAGCAGAAGAATTCAAGCATCGGACTGTATTGTCGATTCAGCGATTGCTTGGTGATCACCTTGGTACTTCTGACTTAAGTGCTCAAATAGTGTTCGACAGTGTTGACTCGATCGTGCATCGATGGGCTCGTGATTGCGAACATAAACCAGTGCCTAGAGAGCGGTTATCGGCAGAATTAATACGTTTGCTAGAGGGCTATCTTACTTATCGGTGATGGAATCAGTTGGCGTCATGACAAGCATTTGATGAGGAAATGGTGCCCAGAAGAGGGTGAGCTAGGGTTTCGAGCCGCACCGCGGCGAGCTGGCGAACGCCGCTCAGCTTTGCTGAGTGGCCGGGTCAGTCCTCTCGACAATGCATGGCATTGTCGTACTCACAGAACCTAAATAGTGCGCGCTACATAAACAACTAAAAAAGAAATGGTGCCCAGAAGAGGACTTGAACCTCCACGCCCTTGCGAGCACCAGCACCTGAAGCTGGCGTGTCTACCAATTTCACCACCTGGGCAGGGGATGATCGAACGATATCGGGGTGCGAAATATA
>DOVB01000002.1 GCA_003520285.1 Halieaceae bacterium | reverse complement strand
AAGGGCAAGTTCCCCGACGTCTTATTCGACGGCTACATTGATCAAAACAAGTTCGTTGACGGCGAGCTGCCTCCAGCGCTCCGAATTTGTATCTCAGATGAAGTAGAGGTGTTAAACGCAGACGCGCCAACTGGGTTCACGAATACCAGTTTAGTCCGCTCCGAAATGAGGTGCAAACTGGAGTCTTTGGCCCCAGTCACCCTGGCGTTTTTGTAGCCAAGTGATGTTAGTCGTACAGTTGAAACGAGTTTGCTTGATACTCGCAGTATCTGTTGTTCTGTGGAGCTGTTCGGAGCCCAGTTTGGTGGCTCGAACGATAGTATCTGGTAACCCACCGCTGCTGTCTGACTGGGGTCAAGTGGGTGTCTTGAATAATCGCATCGTGTTGGCGGATACAGTCGAGCCCTACGATTTGGCGTCGTCTCTGTTCACTGATTACGCACACAAACTAAGAACAGTATGGATGCCACCTGGGACCGCCGCGGCTTATCGCAGTGACGATGTGCTTGAGTTCCCAGTTGGCACCGTGATCACCAAAACTTTTTATTATCCTCGCACCGCTATTGGCGCCAAGTATGTGCGGCGTGCGCCCGATACCAGTGCCCAGCTACTTGCCGGCAAATTAGGTGTCGATGCGATTCGGCTGATAGAAACACGTATTCTAGTCAGACGAGAGAGCGGGTGGGATGCGATTCCGTACCGTTGGAATGAGGCGCAGACAGATGCCACACTTCAGCGCACGGGCGATATTGTGCCTCTGACAATGGTCACCGATACGGGAGTTGAGGAAGATTTTAGCTACTGGGTTCCAAATGTGAACCAATGTTCGAGCTGTCATGGGATCGATGCAAAGAGTCGGGTGCTGCACCCGATTGGTCCAAAGGTAAGACATCTGAACAAGCGATATCACTTCGATACAGCAGGGGTTAATCAACTTGATCACTGGGTGGCTGCAGGGATTTTAGAGGGCGCTCCAGTGTCGTCAGAATGGGGCCAGAACGTTGACTGGACTGATCAGGAGCAGGCATTAACAGCGAGAGCGCGCGCCTATCTCGATATTAATTGCTCACATTGTCATTCAAAACAGGGCCCCGCTAACACATCTGGTTTGCATTTGGATCCGGCTACGGCGCTCGGGCCCGCTTTTGGGTTGTGTAAACTGCCGATTGCGGCTGGCAAAGGAACGGGTAATCGCAGTTACGATATCGTGCCTGGCCGTCCTGATGATTCGATTTTAGTGCATCGCCTGGAAAGCACTATTCCCGATGTCATGATGCCTGAAATCGGCCGCGCTTTGCGTCATACTGAAGCGGTATCGATGATCCGCGATTGGGTTCTCGAGCTCGATGGGGGATGCACAACGGGCTGACCTCCGGCCCAAGGCGAGCCTCATACGCTTTGGTGACAGAACTCGAGCTTCGAGCCACCGGTGACCAGGCTCGAAAAGGGCAATAAATTCATTAGATTGAGAGGTTGGTATGACACAAAGAGTGCGAGTAGAAGTGAGTGATCAGATTGCTCTGGTGACGCTCAATCGCCCTGAGAAAATGAATGCGCTTGATCCCGAGATGTTCGAAGCGATTAACGGAACCATTGACCAGCTTGCAGGCCGAGATGATGTTCGGGTTGTGGTTTTGCAGGGTGAGGGTAGAGCTTTCTGTGCAGGTTTGGATCTGAGCAATTTCACCAGTCAAAATCAATCCAGCGGCACTCTAGAGACGCGAACTCATGGGTTAGCGAATAGCTTTCAGCAGGTTGCGTGGGGCTGGCGACAATTACCGATGCCGGTTATTTGTGCAGTTCACGGTATCTCGTTTGGCGGTGGTTTTCAGATCATGTCGGGTGCAGATATCCGGTTTATTCATCCTGCAACCCGCTGTTCCATTATGGAAATGCGCTGGGGGCTCGTACCTGACATGGGTGGTTTCCCCCTATGGCGCGGCAATGTCCGAGACGATCAACTACGTCAGTTAATTTATACTAATGAAGAGTTCACCGGTATAGAGGCTCAAGCGATGGGTTTTGCCACGCACGTGGATGAAGATCCCAAAGCTGCTGCGATGGCTCTGGCGCAGGTAATTGCCGCTAAAAACCCGCAGGCTATTCGAGCCAGCAAAACAATCTGCAACGCTCTTGGAGATGCGACTGACGAACAGTTACTCCTCGCGGAATCGATCGAGCAAGAGGCAGTGATAGGACGACCGAATCAGATAGAGGCGGTAATGGCGCAAATGGAAGGACGTGCTCCTCGATTCGTTGACTGAACTGGCACCCTCGGGAATGGGAGTTTGGTGAGGCAGGAAAGGATAGGGATAGCTGCAGTGCAAGGGTTGCCAAAGTTGTATAGTTTTCGGCGCTGTCCTTACGCTATTCGGGCTAGAATGGCATTGCTAGCTGCCGACGTGGGCTTTGATCTGATCGAGGTAGATTTAAAGAATAAGCCTGCGGAGCTCTCGAGGCTCTCAGCGAAAGCAACGGTTCCTGTGCTCGTGTTAGCGGATGATTGGATCATTGATGAGAGTCGAGAGATTATCAGTTGGGCCTTAAGTCACTCTGATCCGGAGGGATGGCTCGACTGCGATCAAGATCGAGCCGCAAAGCTGATTACCGATTGCGATGGCCCTTTCAAGTATTGGCTTGATCGCTATAAATACCATGTTGGTTATCCCGATGCCTCTCAGAGCGACTACCGTGCCGAGGCCCTCAATTGCCTGCACTCATGGGATACAATCCTGCGTCAACAGCCTTTTCTTATGGGAGACCGTAGGAGTGTGGCTGATCTTTGTTTATTCCCTTTCGTACGCCAGTTTGCCAACGTCGATCGCCTTTGGTTTGACCAACAGACATCCTTATCCGCATTGCGAAAATGGCTCAATGTGTGGCTCGAGGATACATTGTTCGAGCGCGCTATGCGCAAGGTCTAAGCAGCGCCGCTGCGGTGCCATTCGCTGAGTAATCTTGTTATCATCACCTCCGAATATAGAGCCACAATCCCAACCAATTCCCTTGCTTTTAGTAAAAATAAAGAGGAAAAGTCATGCATCGTCCAGAGCCAGATTTCAATCTAGCAAAACAGATTTTACGCCAGGCAGATCTTGCGCCAGAGCGAACAGCCCTTATTTTTGAAGGCCACAAATCCACCTACGGTGAGTTTGCGCACAAGATCCGACGCTTGGCGAGGCTGCTCAAGCAGAGTGGTGTTTGTATTGGTGATCGGGTTGCGTTCTTGGGGTTTAATCAGCCTGCGTTTCTCGAGACCATGTTGGCAACTATCTCACTTGGCGCGGTATTCGTTCCTTTAAATTTTCGCTTAACAGGTCAGGAACTGAAATTTATTATTAATGACGCTGGTGTGCACACGCTCATTACCGATGCCACGCTCTCTGAAACAATCAATGACGTGCGCAGTGAGCTCCCGTGTCGTCATTACTTTTCGGTTGAGGGCGGCTGCGAGAACTTTAACGATCTTGAGACTGCGATCAGTCAACTAGAGCCACTTGAGAATACCGTCTTCTGTGACGCTCACACAACGCTTCTTATTATGTATACCTCTGGCACGACAGGGTTGCCGAAGGGCGCAATGCTAAGTCATGGCAACATAATCTGGAACAATGTGAATGCATCCTATGCCTTCGGGAGTGCGCGCGGAGATGTCGCGTTGACGGCGGCACCTCTGTTTCATATTGGTGGACTGAACGTGATGACAATCGCCACGTTGCAGGCAGGTAATCCTCTAGTGTTGCTGCGTCACTTTGACCCGGCGGCGACTTTAGACGCCATTTCGGAGCATGGCGTAACACACATGTTTGGTGCGCCGGCAATGTTCTTGTTTATGTCGCAACACCCTAGCTTTGGCAGTGCCGATTTAAGCTCTGTGAAGATGTTCATCGTGGGTGGCGGCCCTGTTCCAGAGCCTCTAATCCGTCTTTACGGAGAGCGTGGCGTTACGTTTTGTCAGGGTTATGGTTTAACAGAAACGTCTCCGTTCTCGGCTTTCTTAGGCGCGGAGCGCTGTCTTGAAAAAGTCGGTTCTGCTGGATTGCCTCCGGTAATGTCAGACTTACGGATTGTTGATAGCCAAAATCAACCGGTTGCTGTCGGAGAGCGGGGGGAGGTCTGCTGCAAGGGTCCCAATATCATGAAGGGTTATTGGAACCGTCCCGAGGCTACTGCAGAAGCGATAGATGCCGAGGGTTGGTTTCATTCAGGAGATATCGGTTATTTAGATGATGAAGGCTATTTGTATATCTGTGACCGGGTCAAAGATATGGTAATTTCCGGTGGTGAAAATGTGTATCCAGCAGAGGTCGAGAGCGTACTTTATCAGCATCCAGATATTGCGGAAGTTGCAGTGATCGGTCTTCCAGATCCTAAATGGGGTGAGGCAGTGACTGCGGTGGTTGCGCTTAACCCCAATACAAGCCTCACATTGGAGTCACTGCGCGAATTCGCCACGCCCTTACTGGCGCGCTACAAGTTGCCGCTTGGTTTACATATCGTCGATCAATTGCCCAGAAATCCAGCGGGCAAGGTGCTTAAGTTTAAGTTAAGAGAACAGTTCTCTTAGTCTTATGTCATTCAACCGAGGGTTGGAGTAAGAGCGTGCCCTCATGGGTGCGCTCTTACTTTTGAGTCCTTGCTACGAGGGTTGGCGTCAGCACCAATAGTGCTGTGACCAACAGCAAAGCTGGCACGGTGGATATCACCACCAGGGTCCATCCAAACTGAGATAACAGTGCGCCTGCGAGCAGACTGCCGACAGCCGAGGTCCCAAAGACAGCCGCCTCATTGATGGCCTGCGCTTTAAAGCGTTCCTCGGGCTGATAGGTTTTTATCAACAGTGTCGTACCACCCACGAACATGAAATTCCAACCCAGGCCCAAAAGGATCAGAGCTGCGGTATAGTGCATAATAGCCTGTCCAGTCAGGGCGATAGCTACGGTGACGATATAAATGGCTACGCCCCAACCGATGATGTTTCGCTCACCATAGCGGGTGATCAAATAGCCGGAAAATAGAGAGGGGACATACATTCCCAACACATGAGCTCGGATGACGGCAGCCGTGTCCTCCATACTGTGCCCATCGATCACATGCATCGAAACTGGGGTGGCTGTCATCAAGTAGGTCATAACGCCATAGCCCACAGTGCCTGAGATGACGGCAAGCAGAAATGGGGGACTCTGCAAGAGTCCGGACACACTCCTGCTCGGCATCGCAGCGTTGAGCGCTACCTGGTCGAAGGATTTCGGTAACTTAAGGAACAAGAGTACAACAGCGCCAATCAAGAATAAGACAGCTGCGAGCAGGAGTGCGCCAATAAAACCATTGTCACTGACGGTGTTGCCCTGCGCTATTAGCTCTGGCCCTACCATTGCGCCACCGATACTGCCCGCGAGAATCAGCGATATCGCGAGTCCTGCCCGCGACACGTCAACACTCTCGGCCGCTGCAAATCTGAGTTGAGCACTGAAGGCAAGACACACACCAATCAAGCCGGTTGCAAGGCAGTACTGCCAAAAGCGAGTTTGAGCAATTGAATCAGCGGCCAGCCACAGCGAAAAGCTTGCTGCGAGCGCGGCACCGATAAATCCAATTTGTCTACCGAACAAGTTCATCAGCCACGACGCGGGGATTGTTCCAATCGCAGTACCTAGGACCATCAGAGACACCGGGAGTGTGGCGAGATTCGGCGATGATGCAAGTTTGGCGCCTACGATACCCCCAAAGGTGACGGTAATAACCGATCCAGAAACGAAGATAAGCTGCGCGATGATGAGTAAGCTGATATTTCGACGAGCGTGTTGCATATGTAATCTCTGGCTAATGAGGGCAGTTGAGCGGCGCGGAACTCTACCCCTGTAAGCTGAGTGTGATCCTGCTGCGCCTATAATAAACCATCATCGGATCAAAGCGAGCGCTGAATCTGACAGCGATTGGCAGCGGTCTATAAGTACTTCCGAGGGGGTTAAGCGCAGATTGCGGGGCCAGCTGGGCTGTTAAGTACTTGGCTTATGCGGTCAGTTTCGTTTGATTAACTTGTTTTTACGGGGATTGTGGTTCGAGTCCTGCCAGTACTAAGCGGTTAGTGGTTCGAATAAGGACCAAAAAAAAGCGGCCCCGAAGAGCCGCTCAATAAGTACTGGGACCTAGCGTTGGTATTACTTCATGTCAAACCGATCAGAAGTCATGACCTTCACCCATGCAGCGACGAAATCGTTCACAAACTTCTCGCCGCCATCGTTCGCCGCGTACACTTCGGCTACCGCTCTCAGCTCTGAGCTCGAGCCAAACATCAGATCTACGGGTGTCGCAGTCCACTTAAGTTCACCGGTGCTTCGATCGCGACCTTCGTAAATACCTTCTGAGTTCGCTGGTGACCAGACGGTGCTCATATCGAGTAAGTTTACGAAGTAGTCGGTGCTTAATGTGCCGGGGCGATCCGTAAATACACCGTGTTTGACACCGCTCGTGTTGGCATCAAGAGCTCTAAGGCCACCGGCTAAGACGGTCATTTCTGGCACTGTAAGGCCCAACAAGTTGGCTTTGTCGATCATCATTTTGACCGGCGACGACCACGATGCGTCAGTGTAGTAGTTTCGGAAACCATCAGCATTTGGCTCTAACACCGCAAACGATGCGACATCGGTCTGATCTTGAGTGGCATCTGCGCGGCCCGGTGAAAACGGTACGGTGACAGAATAACCCGCTTCTTTTGCAGCCTGCTCAATTGCGGTGGCGCCTGCAAGCACAATCAAATCCGCCAATGACACCTGCTTACCTCTGCGAGCGTTGTCATTGAAGTCGGCTTGCACTTGCTCTAAAGCCGCTATTACCGTGCTGAGTTCATCAGGTGTATTTGCCGCCCATCCGTTTTGTGGCTCCAGACGAACGCGAGCGCCATTGGCTCCACCACGCATGTCAGTGCCGCGGAAGCTTGAAGCTGAGGACCAAGCCGCTCGAACCAGCGCCTGTGTGCTCAAGCCAGTATCGAGGATTGCTTGCTTGAGTTTAGCAATGTCTCGGTCGCCAATAACACGATAGTCCACCTCGGGAATCGGGTCTTGCCATACCAATGTCTCGCTAGGGGCATCGTTGCCGATGTAGCGAGCAGCGGGACCCATGTCTCGGTGAGTCAACTTAAACCACGCTTTTGCAAAAGCGAGTTCAAACTCTTCTGGATTCTTGTGGAATCGCTCCGAGATCGCGCGGTAGGCGGGATCCATCTTCAACGATAGATCAGTCGTAAACATAATAGGCGCATGTCGCTTGCCTTCTACGTGGGCATCGGGCACTAAGTTAGCCGCTTGACCATCTGCGGGAATCCACTGGATCGCCCCTGCAGGACTGCGTGTTTGTACCCACTCATAGGCGAATAAATTGTCTAGGTACTGTGTGGTCCATGCGGTCGGGTTAACAGACCAAGCACCTTCTAATCCACTGGTGATGGTGTCTTCAGCATTCCCTTTGCCACAAGAGTTTTTCCACCCCAGGCCCTGTTCTTCAAGTCCAGCTGCGGTAGGCTCTGGTCCCACGCACTCCTCAGGATTACCGGCACCATGTGCTTTACCAAAGGTGTGACCGCCTGCGATCAACGCGACCGTCTCTTCATCATTCATTGCCATTCGGCCGAACGTTTCGCGGATGTCCTTGGCCGCTAACAGCGGGTCGGGAATACCATTCGGACCCTCTGGGTTGACATAGATCAAGCCCATTTGTACCGCGGCAAGTGGACGCTCCAATTCGCGATCGCCGTGGTATCGTTTGTCGCCCAGAAACTCGTTCTCGGGTCCCCAATACACCAAATCAGGTTCCCAATCATCTGCGCGTCCACCCGCAAAACCAAAGGTTTTGAAGCCCATCGACTCGAGCGCCACATTACCAGTTAAAACCATCAGGTCAGCCCATGAAATGCTGCGACCATACTTCTGTTTGATTGGCCAAAGCAGGCGTCTAGCCTTGTCTAAGTTGCCGTTGTCGGGCCAGCTGTTGAGTGGTTCAAAACGCTGCTGACCGCCACCTGCACCGCCTCGGCCATCACTGATTCTGTAGGTACCGGCGCTGTGCCACGCCATCCGAATGAAGAAAGGTCCGTAGTGGCCGTAGTCGGCAGGCCACCAATCTTGCGAGTCGGTCAATAAGACCGCGATCTCATCTTTAAGTGCCTGAAGATCAAGCTTCGAGAATTCTTCGGCATAGTCGAAGTCTGTGCCGTAGGGATTAGAGACGGGTGAATGCTGTCGTAATGGGGTCAGGTTAATGGCATCTGGCCACCAGAACTGAGTGGTTTTGGCCGCTTCCATCGCACTCGTGCTTGCGCCCGAGATCGACAGTGATATGGCCACCGCTGCAGCGACGGCTAAGGGAGACTTACGGATTTTCATTGTTATACCCTCCAGAGGATAAGTGATGATTCTTATTAATGTGAGTCAGTGCCCAGTCGGCACCTATGCAAACTGCTCACACTCTAGCCGCTGCAGGCGACGAGTGGAATTGATTAATTTCGAATGAGTCGATCGTTTTTTTTAATCGGTTCAAGAAAAGCGATATGTTTATCACTATCGGCATGTGATTTTTGAACTCGTTTTCGGCCCTGCGGTTTCACACTTGCTGCTGCTGTCTCTTTATCGGTTAAACTAGGCGCTCTCTCTGCGGCACGAGCACACCTGGTGGAGCCCACAATTAAATCAGTCAAATTCGATCAGCATTCACCGAGCGATGCCCTCAACCTTGCGTGCACGGTCGATGCGCGCTTGGCCGATTTAATGTGCAACGATTTAAGCGAGCGGGGATTCAGTGTGCAACCGTCTTGTTTGGATCTGGGTCTGATTGCTGCGCTTCAGGAGCAAGTCTTTGCCCTACCGCATGAGGAATTTAATGCTGCTGGGGTAGGGCGGCAAAAGAACTTTATGCGCAACGATTTTATTCGGTCAGATGAAGTGTGTTGGATCGTTGGAGACACTGAGGCTGGCGCTGCATGGTTACAATGGACGGAGTCGTTGCGATTAGCGATCAATCAAAGGCTCTTCATGGGTCTATTTTCGTTCGAAAGTCATTACGCTCGTTACCGTCCAGGTGCACGTTATAAGCGGCATCTTGATGCTTTTCGTGGCAATAGTAATCGAGTCTTGTCGATTGTGGCATACCTGAATAACGACTGGCTGCAGCAAGACGGCGGGGAACTCGTGCTCTACCGCGACCAAAAAGATAGGGTCGGTCTAAAAGTGACGCCTGTCGCAGGCACCGTGGTGTTGTTTTTGAGCGAGGTGTTTCCGCACGAGGTATTGCCGGCCTCGCGTGATCGCTACTCTGTTGCGGGCTGGTACAGGATCAACGCCAGCAGCGCGGCTCAACTTGATCCACCCAGTTGATCCAGCTCTGACGCACAGGCTTGGATCGCAAGCACCAAGCTACCGTGTACCGATATGTTATTCTGCGTTGAAATGCGGCCGAGCTGTGAGACGAAGCGAGTGCGCCATGAGATGTTTGCAACAGACATCTGCGACCGTATCAATTACACTTTTCGTTTGTTTATGAGGAGATACACCCCAAATGATAAAAAGATTCTTTGGTGCCGTGGGCAGATTCTTGGCCGCTGTGCGTTCAGTAGTCCTTAACGTCATTACGTTTGGTTTGGTGATGGCAATCGTTGTTGGTATCGCGCAATCAATATTTGATCGCCCTGAGGCTCTATCGGCTGAGGGCAAAGTGCTGACCATCGCACCCAAAGGGCTAGTGCTCGATCAGGCAGTCTATGCAGACGAGTTTGAATTTCCCTTTGATTTTTCCGATGAAGGACAACTGCAGACACGCGATTTAATTCGACTGTTGCGTGCTGCCGCCGACGATGAAACGCTCGCTGGCGTTCTGATTGACTTCAGTAATGTAGGTTTCACAGGCCCTTCCACAGCACTTGTGGTCGCAGAAGAATTGAGCCAGCTGCGAGACTCTGGGAAACCCATCATTGCGTATAGCCGATCGCTCAGTACTGGGAGCTACATGATGGCGGCACAAGCTGACGAGATCTATGTGCATCCAGCGGGCGCGGTCTCTATCTCAGGTTTGGGTGGATACCGAGATTATACGCGTGAGCTTACCGATAAACTGCGAATCAATATCCACAACTACTCGCAAGGGCAGTATAAATCTGCCACGGAAGGTTTGACACGCAACAACATGAGTGAAGCGGACCGAGAGCAGAGAACGGCGATGCTTGATCCTATATGGTCAGCCATGAAGGGTAAGATGGCAGCGGCGCGCGATGTCGACTCATCAGTGATTCAAACGATGGCTGACGACTATTCTTTGCCACTGCTTGACGAAGCTGGGTACAACAATCTAGAAATGGCGGAATCCCTTGGTTTAATTGATGGCACCATGAACTTCCCTGAGTTTCGGGAGCATATGATGGAGCGATTTGGGGAAGTGACCAAAGACAATCGCCAGACCTATCCGACCATCAGTTATTCTGAATATATGCAGACGATTGAGCCGGAAAAAGAGGACGCATCAGAGTCTGTCGCAGTCGTTTTCGTGCAGGGCGGTATTCAGGAAGGTCCTCAAGGGCCGGGTATTGCAGGTGCAGATGATATCGCCAGTTTGTTAAGAAAGGCGTACTCGAAAGAGGAGACCAAGGCGATTGTGCTCAGAGTGAATAGTCCGGGAGGATCTATCATTGCGAGCGAAATGATTCGCGATGAAGTGTCCGCGGCACAGCGTAAAGGGATTCCAGTCGTGGTTTCTATGGGCGATGTGGCTGCCTCGGGTGGTGTTTGGGTGAGCATGTCAGCGGATAAGATTTTTGCTGAGCCAACAACGATATCAGGTTCTATTGGTGTAGCCGTAGCCTTCCCTACCTTCGAACGCGTCACTGAGTGGGCCGGTATTACTTTCGACGGTGTGGTAACAGCGGAGCATGCAGACTGGAGTCCGGTATTACCCATGAGTGATAAGCTCGATGGTCTGTTTGCTCGGTGGGCGTCAACTGCCTATGATCGGTTCGTGAACTTAGTCGCTGAAGGGCGCAACAAAGAAGCCGATTACATCAGATCAATTGCGGGTGGGCGTGTCTGGATTGGCACTGCCGCGCAGGAACTTGGCTTAGTCGATGAACTCGGTGATTTTGAGGATGCGATTGCCGCAGCGGCGGAGTTGGCGCAATTATCATCTTACTCGGTCGATTATGTCACCAAATCACCGTCTGAATGGGTGGCGATTTTACAAGAGCTGCAGAAAGGGCTGTCGTTCACGGTCGCGTCACCAGTCGTTGTATATGGTGATTATGCGGCTCGTATTCTGGGAGTCCTTGAGGATGTGTCAGAGCCTAAAGCCACTGTGCTCTGTAGCGAATGTTTTGTGGAGCTATAACGACGGGTCTGAATTGTACCGCTTGACCCTCTCGACATGATGTTGTGTAGAGGGGTCAAGCGAGTTCACCTCGGTGCCACTGCCGAGCAGATTGTTCGTGAGCTGCTTGCCTAGTTCAACGCCCCATTGATCAAACGAGTTGATTCCCCACAGCGATCCCTGAACAAACACCTTGTGCTCGTAGAGCGCAACCAAGGCCCCAAGAGAGTGCGGGTTTAACGTTTCCATCGTGATCAGGGTTGACGGCTTGTTGCCCGGATAATGGCGCGAATACTCGTGTTCAGGGGCGTCTTTTCCGGTCATTAAAGCAGCAGCTTGCGCCAGCATATTCATTAATAATGTGGTGTGGTGCTCGACGTTAGACAGTGCGTCGGTGAGTGGTGCAATAAAGTCAACTGGGACCACGTGAGTGCCCTGATGCAAGAGTTGGAAGAACGCATGTTGCCCGTTGGTTCCCGTTTGACCCCATAGAATCGGTGCAGTCGACGTGGCAGCACGATGGTTATTTCGAAGACTGCTCTTGCCGTTACTTTCCATGTCGAGTTGCTGCAGATAGGCACTTAATAGCCCTAGTCGCTCACAATAGGGAATGACAGCGACCGTAGGGAACTGTTTGAAGTTGATGTACCAAAGCCCAATAAGAGCCATCAGAACGGGAAGATTCCGATCAAAGGGTGTTTGGGCAAAGTGAACATCCATGGCGTGAGCACCCGATAGCAGATTCATGAACTCCTCTGGCCCAATCGCACACGCTAAGCCAAATCCGACACTTGACCACAGTGAATAACGGCCACCGACCCAGGTTTCGAAGGGAAGGATCCGGTCCGGATGAATACCATAAGCGAGCGCGATCTCTGGCGCGGCGGTGAGTGCGACAACGTGCTCTGAATGTTCAATGTGGTCGATGCCCAAGGTGTCTCGATACCACTGCAGTGCTGTTTTGGCGTTGAGCAGAGTTTCTTGAGTCGTAAAGGTTTTACTGGCGATCGCCGTAAGGGTATATCAGCACCAGATAGCGTATCGCCGACCAGCCACTCGCGATCGGCCAAAGCGTGATCTAAATAACCAAGATGCCGCTCAAGTTCACTTTGAATACGAGGTTGGAGGGCGTCTCCGCCGTCACCTAAGCGTGAGGTATACATACGGAGCATCAGCGGAAGCATGACGCTACCTTCCGCGTAATGTAACCACTGCAAATAGGCTTCATGCTCCGGTGTACTCGGTGCGGGTGACAAGCGACCCTTGCCGTAGTGTCGAATAAGGTAGTCAATAATAGCACCTGACTCAATGATCACCGTGTCCTGATCAGTGATCATCGGGGATTTTCCCAGGGGGTGCACCTCTTCTAGCTCTGGGGGCGCGAGATTGGTTTCAGCATCCCG
>DOVB01000009.1 GCA_003520285.1 Halieaceae bacterium | reverse complement strand
GCTTCTCGGGATCAACCAAGGCACCTTGCGGACTGACCTCGCGATAGGTCATCTCAATAGCGCGACGAAGATCCAAATTTTGAGCCTGCGCCAGCGTCAGATCTGCGTAAGTCACGGTACCTTGAAGCACCAGCGCTCCAAGCACACAGGCGGCAACCCAACGCCACTGAGTCCACCACTCAAACCAGGGAAGTTGAGCAACGAAGGTACCTTGACGGATATTCAAAGAGTCCAATACACCCTCGCCCATCAGAACGGCATCAGTCCATGATCCTTTGCGAACCAGAGGCGCAACCGGAAGTGCTGTACTCATTGACGGCATTTCAACCTGCTGGTCAAGATAAATAGAGACTCCAGCCGGCGAGCTCTCAGCCAAACTTGACGTCAAAAAGGTGTCGAGTAAGTTAGGGTGGCACACGAAAGCTTGGCTGTCAGAGAGCCGCGCGAGGCAACGATTCTGCTCGACCACAATCACCCACTGTCCGGGATCACTGGGCAGTAGCAGAACATCAGGGATCCACTGCGACAGAGCTGCGATAGCGGGCTCCTGTTGAAATTCCTCAAGTACAGACTTGCGTATGACCGAGACAGCGATGCGTTCCTCGGACAACCATCGATGCGCAAAATGCAGTTGATCGACATCCTCAGCAAGACGCTCCTCTACGCTAAAGGGGAGAGATTGCGCCAGGAGTTTGCGCTCGGCTCGCTCCACTGCTCGCTCTAAAAATGTCACCTGCTCACTGGGTACGGCAAACACGATACTGTTGCGGTCATGCTCCAAAAATGCATTTAGTAAGGCCATTCCATCGGGACTTGCCACAGGGAGTGGGGAATCGCCCAAGCTCAATCGCTGGATCACTAGCACGCCCGACGAATCATATCTGACTACGGCTTTCACTCGACTGTCCTCGCTAATGGCGTCATTTACAAATATCTTCCTTCGACCCGCATCGTAATCTCGAAACCCCCATTGGCCCTCGATACAACACTGTATAATTGCTGTCGTCGATCCGCAACGGAGGCTTCGGCAATCAGTAGAAAAGTATTCGACTGCTGGTCGAGCATAGTAGCAAGATCGGCGACGACGTTATCTTTAAAAATGGGATGTTGTAGCAATTCCTCGACCGACTCGAAACCTTCGGACTCTCGAAGCTGCAGTAGCGGCTCTATTTCTAATAGAGAAAGCGGACGGCTATCAGCCATCCCGGGCAGAGCTCGCAAAATCGGCGGGGGCGCTGTGTGGATGTTAATTTTTGAACCATCGCGTGGCCAAACAGTCACCACATCCTGCAAAGCATCGTATATCTCGGGGGTCATACCTCTTACCGCCATGAGTTCACTGGGACTCACCATCGGCTGATTCGCCGCTCGGTAAGGTGGCTGACGCGATTGATACTCAAGATCCTCCGCTCCATCAATACGAGGATTGCGATCCGCATCCAACCAATCGCCAATCGCCTGCACCAGCGATCTCGCCTCATAATCTTGCAACAGTGCACCTTCTTCATTCTCGAGAGTGAGCAATAAGCGCAGAAATACTGCTTGATCAATGGTCAGATTCGAGCTCTCACCCGTTGCAGAAACAGTGCCGATGAGGTTATTAAGGTTAAATCGTCCTTCCAGATCCTGGAGTCGACCTGCCAGCATGCCGCCCCCTTCTATCGGATAAGGCGGGCTCGCCTGTGCCCACATTTCAAGCAAGGTATCTCTTGGCGAATCTGACTCGGCATCAAGCGTTTGGTCAAGTGCCAACAGGGCAATGCCGAGCTGCTCAGCACCTAGCAAGTAAGCCTTGGTTTGTTGATGAATCAAGCCGTTCGACATGCGCTGATAAAAGAGCTGACTGTCTTTCTCGAGACTCACCAAGACCGCCGCACTCAAAGCAAACACCAGCAGTGCCACAATCAGCGCCGCACCGCGCTGCCCTGACCACGATCTAGACGCTGGGGACATAAACTCTCACCAAATCACCCAAGTCAGATAATCGCAAACGGATCTCAACCGCTACGGGTAAGCCCTGATAAGGTGTCTCAGCCACCCCCCAATCACGACGCCAACGGCTGGTATCCAAGACGCCATCAGAGGGGCGATCTGGCAGAGTAGCAAGCTGACCCTCGTCTAGAAAGACCACTTCAAATGCCTCAACCCCAGTCAAAAGCGCCACCGCGCCATCACCCGCCACAAGGGGCGCTGTCGGATCTAAACGATAAGCGCGATCGAGCGCGGTCGAGCGCATCCGGTAAAGAGTTGTATCATCAAGATAATAATAAACCCGCTCTAAGTGTCCTCTGGGAGCCAAGCCACCATTTGGCCAACCCGACCGAGTCAAACCCACCAAACCCCTGAAGCCATCGCCACCCATCATCGCCGGTTCATCAAAGCCTAACTCATCACGAATAGGCCTATTAACACTGTATTCGAAGTCTCGACTTATGATTCGCATTGCTCGACTCAACTCGGTCGATCTGGCCATCGCCGCCTGAGTTTGTTCAGCACTCATCAAAACCGAGGATAAACCACTGTAGGCAATGGTGCCGACCACGGCGGTTAGGGCAATCGCGATCAACACCTCAAGCAAGGTAAATCCAGACGTTTTATGGGCTCTCATCAGCGCGACTCCTCACGAAGAAAGAAGACCCGTGTCGCCATCGGCATCTGTCTATCCTCATTAGGAAAAATCTGCATCTCGTAACGAAAGAACAGGTCGATTTCGGTTTTCTCTTTCGACAAAGTCCAATACCAAGATCGGTCGGCGAGTTGGTAGGCGCCACTTTGCTTGCCGTCTAGCACAAATCCTCGCTCAGCCGCCAGCAGTCGCACTTCGGCCCACTTGTTCTCTATGACCTGACCCGCCAACCACTTATCTCGCAGATAGCCGGCATTATCGACTTGCTGTAAATAAGTAAATACCAGCGCTGGCAAAGCGACTGCCACAATCACCAAGGCGACCATTACCTCCACCAAGGTGAAGCCTTGTGCGCGAGTTGGCGACCTTCTCATCGATCCACCGGTGTCACGGTGGCACCACCAAATAAAGTCCAGTCAACCTCCCAACCCTGCAAGCTGCCCTCAGAAGTATCTGATATCACCGCTCTGCCAGCGGTCATTTCGCCACTCGGCCACAGGCGAATTGAGGGCCGCCAGTTGGCCACATCCTGAGGTATGGGAACGAGGTCAATACGCTCGCCCTCAACCCAGAGTTCAAGCGAAACACCGTCAGCAATCTCGATCGGGCCGGTCAGTATGGAATCGCTGAGAGAGACCCAGCCAGAGCGCTCGAATCGCTTAAACGTCAGCTTTGCAGTCAGGTCATCTTGCTCTGAGGCCGACAAAAAGACACCGTATTCGTAGCCGGAGTACTGGGCCTCCTCTAGGGCATAATCAAGCAGACTCGCAATTGTATGGGCCGAATCTTCAGCCATTCGATCGCGCTCCGGTGAGCTCAGATTGAGTGTCACCAGCGAAGTCAGCATCACAATGACAAACAGGGCAACAAGAATCTCGATTAGGCTGAAGCCACGCTGCATCGGATTAACCCTTAACCTTGCGGTTTAATCCAGTTTCCTATGTCAGCGTTTTGCCCTTCTCCACCCGACAAACCGTCTGCCCCCAGCGAATAGATATCGACCTCTCCCTGCTCACCGGGCTGCAAGTACAGATAGGGTCGTCCCCATGGATCGCGCGGCACCTCTGACAAATACCCACCCGGTTTAAAGTTTCTTGGCGCGGGTTCCAGATTACTTGGGACTACTAAGGCTTCAAGACCTTGCTCAGTGGTCGGGTAGACATAGTTATCAAGGCGGTAAATCTTGAGCGCGGTTTCGATCGAGTTGAAGTCTGCGAACACCTTCTGTACCCGAGCTTCGTCCGCTCGATTCAACACCGTAGGTGCAACCACGCTGATCAGTAAACCCATTATCACCAATACAACGAGTATCTCGATCAACGAAAATCCGTTCTGTTGTGAACTCTGTCTCATGACGCTTGTTACCTCACCATCGAATTTAAGTCAAAAATTGGGAGCAGAATAGCAAGCACAATAGTCAACACCATTCCTCCCATGAATACCACCATCAAGGGCTCAAACAGAGCACTGACAGTACCCATCGTCATTTCCAATTCGCGCTCCTGATTGACCGCAGAACGCTCCAACATCTGTTCAAGCTCGCCACTGGTTTCGCCGCTGGCCACCATATGCACCATCATAGGCGGAAATCGACCGCTTGCCGCGAGGGCTCGATGCAAACTACCACCCTCTTCGACCGCTTGCGCGACTGCCGCGGCATCATCGCGAAGCACGCGATTAGTCAGTACTTGGCCCGCTATGCGCAATCCTTCTAGTAAGGGAACGCCGCTGGCCATCAAGATACTTAAAGTGGACGCAAAGCGTGCCGTATCCATCGCGACTACTACGCCCGACACAAACGGCAAGCGTAATAATATCCCATGCCAACGCAAACGATTGGCTGACTGAGCCACCCAGTAACGCCAGCCGATAACGGCAACAGCAAGCCCCAATAACAGCCACAGCCCCTGCGTTTGCAGAAACTCACTGACCGCAATCAAGCCGACAGTAAGCGGCGGCAGATCTGACTGAGTATGCGCAAAGATACCGACCAACTCTGGCACAACGTAAACCATCAAGGCGACCACCACCAGTACCGCGACGGCGAGAAGGATGAGGGGGTAAATCAAAGCCATCATCAGTTTTTGCTGAGTGAATTGCCGCCGCTCAGTGTAATCCGCGAGCTGCATCAAAACCTGTGCCAAAAAACCTGCATGTTCTCCGGCTGCCACCATCGACCGATACAACTCATCGAATACTTTGGGATACTCAGCGAGGGCGTAAGATAGGGTATGGCCCTCGGCTACCCGCGCTCTAACCTGCAATAGCAGAGCCTTCAACTTGGGTTTACGCGATTGTTCTGCCGCTGCGCGCAAACTCTCGTCAATGGGTAATTTAGACTGTATCAGGGTTGCCAACTGACGCGTCATCAGCGCTAAGTCAGAGGTTGATACCGTCGTACCGGTGAATCCATTCCGCCAAAAAGAGGGGCTTGTACGCGCCATTGAACCGGCCTCATCGATCGCCACAGGGCGCAATGAACGCTCCCGGAGCAGCGCGCGGACATGCCGATCTGAGTCGCCTTCGAGTATGCCTTTGACCAGCTTACCCTCGGTGTTGAGGGCCTTGTAACGGTAGGCGGGCATGGGTTAGCTCATCACACTGGTGACGCGCAAAATTTCTTCCAGCGACGTAACACCCGCTAACACTCGCTGGCGTCCATCATCAAAAATAGCAGGAGACCTTAATCGCACTGCGTCAGTCATCTGCTGCTCACTCGCAGAATCGTGAATTAAACTTTGCAACTCGCGATCGACATCGATCCACTCATAAATCGCTGTCCGCCCCCGATAACCGGATCCGTTGCAGTGTGAACATCCGACGGGGTGGAACGATACCGAGTGCTCACTGTTGCTGTCGAGCGCTAAGTAGCGGCGTTCAGCCGCTGTAAGCTCACGTGCCTCTTTGCAATGTGAACAGAGAAGGCGCACGAGGCGCTGCGCCATCACGGCAACCAAACTTGATGACAGCAAAAACGCTTCTATACCCATGTCGCGTAAACGAGTTATCGCTCCAATCGCTGTATTCGTATGCAGAGTGGATAGCACGAGGTGACCTGTTAACGAGGCTTGTACCGCAATTTCTGCGGTTTCTAGATCGCGAATTTCACCCACCATGACAACGTCTGGATCCTGTCTTAGAATGGCTCGTAAACCCCGCGCAAAAGTCATCTCGACTTTGGTATTGACTTGCGTTTGCCCCACACCGGGGAGCATATACTCCACCGGATCCTCGATCGTCATAATGTTACGGGATGCTTGGTTAATGTGGGTAAGGCCTGCGTACAGAGTGGTCGTTTTACCTGACCCTGTGGGACCCGTGACCAGAATAATCCCATGAGGCCGCTGCAACGCTCGGGTATATCCAGACAAGACGTTAGCAGACATCGCCAGCTGACTGAGTTGTAATTGACCCGCTTCCTTGTCGAGCAAGCGCAACACGATGCGTTCACCATGTGCAGAGGGGATGGTCGACATTCTGATATCAATCGCATGGCCCGCGATTCGGACCGAGATTCGGCCATCCTGAGGAACGCGTTTCTCGGCAATATCGAGTTTGGCCATGACTTTAAGTCGACTCACCAAGAGCGGCGCCAACAGCCTTTTCGGCGACAGAATTTCAGCCAGAATCCCATCGACTCTAAACCGCACACTCAATCGATCCTCAAAGGTCTCGATATGAATATCCGAGGCCTTGTCCTTGACCGCTTGCGACAGGATTGCATTAATCAAACGAATGATTGGGGCGTCATCTTCGGCATCCATCAAGTCGCCCGTTTCAGGTATGGCATCAGCGAGACGAGCCAGATCGATATCAGCACCTAGGTCTTCAGCCATTTGTACCGCTTCTTCATTGCCGCGCTGATAAGCGAGCGTCAAGGCAGACTGGAAAGTATCACGATCAACCACGACCAGTGCGAAATCCTCGCCGATCACCCTTTGCACCTCAGTTAAGGTCTCGAGTGACGGAGGTGCGACGGCCAGAAGTTCGTAACCCTGGTCACTCCACCTTAATACAACACCTGCTTGCTTCGCATAAGAGAAGCCAAGTCGAATCGGCATCGGTGTACCCGAATGATCATGAGTCATCGCATCCGACACTGGCATTACCGCTGATCTGGCTGCATGGCATCGAGTTGCCGAATGGCGTCTTGCCACTCTGGCAACACGGGCATCCTAGCCGGATCCATTAAATTGACACCCTGCTCACGACGCTCTAATTGTTGATCGCGAATGTAGCGATACTTACTCGCGGTTGCGCCCTCTAGATCCTTGTCGTCCCGGATAATTGTGGGGCGAATAAAGATGAGCAGGTTAGTCTTGGTAATCTCGACGGCATCATTTCGAAACAAACGCCCCAGAACGGGTATGTTGCCCAACACTGGCACACGCTGTGAGCCATTTTGTACGTTGTCTTTTATCAGACCACCCAGCACCACCGTGCGGCCATCGCCAGCTAAAACCTTAGTTTGTATCTTACGCTCATTGGTGATCAGATCAGAGGCGATAGAAGAAAGACCCGTCAAGCTAGAGACTTCCTGCTCGATATCCAAAACCACTGAGTCGCCGTCATTAATATGCGGGGTAACGGTAAGCGTAATACCCACATTTTGTCGCTCGATTGTTTGGAATGGATTTTGTACGCCATTACCACCACCGCCCGTATTGGTGTAAGCGCCGGTCACAAACGGTACATTTTGCCCCACCGTGATGTAAGCTTCTTGATTGTCGAGAGTCAGCAGTGTCGGCGTTGACAAAATATTTGCATTGGCCTGCTTTTTGAGCGCATTTAATATCACTGTCATCGACAAATCATCATCGATTGCGCCCCAACCCAGGGTTAAGCCGGGGGAACCCGCCAGTGCGCCGGCTAACTGACCCAGATCAAAATCACCCGTCGTGTTCGTCGCATCTGTATTATTGCCCAAGACCGCTTGCGATATCGCACCCGCCGTGCCAACGTCGGAAGAGACTTGACTACCAAATACGCCAGAATCATTGGCGAATAGCCACTGCAGGCCCAAATCTTGGCCATCAATGATCTCCATTTCGACGATGATCGCTTCTACCAATACCTGCGCTCGACGAATATCAAGCTGGTAGATAACGGCTTCGAGCGTCGCCATTTCATCTGCATCTGCCGTGATGATAAGCGCATTAGTGGCTTCATCGGCCTCGATCGTGGCCTCACTGCCATTCGCCGACTTACTTTTCGAGGAATCAAGTCTGCCCATGTTCTGCATGACCTTGGTCAAAACCTGTGCGATTTCTTCCGCGTTGGCATACTTTAGATACACCACCTTCACATTTCCCGCGCGCTGCAACGGCGTATCCAAATGCTCAACCAAAGTGCGCATTCGGGCACGCTGGAGCTCATCACCGGTCACTAACACGCTATTGGTTCTGGGATCCGATACGAGAAGCACTGTCTCTTCACCCCCGGCCTGTGCCGCTTCCGATTTATTCAGCAACTGCAACATCTTCACCACATCATCAGCCACTGCGTATTCAAGGGGCAGGATGTCAGTCTCTTGTATTGCAGATCGATCCATTTGTGAAATCAGGGCATTAATACGATCGATATTAGAGGCGATATCTGAGATCACAATGGCATTACTGGGGGTGTAGGCCGCCATGTGGGCCTGCTGAGGCACCAGCGGACGCAGCACTGGGATTAACTTAGCGGCGCTAATATTATCGAGACGAATCACCTGAGTGACATACTCATCGTTGGCAGACCCGCGCGTGCCTGAAGTCTCGACTACAGCGGTCGGTGCCGAACGCGCATTCTTGCTTTCGATCACACGAATGACATCACCCGATCGTATCGCGCTGTAACCATGGACGTCCAAGATCGATAAAAAGAGACTATACAGTTCTGTTGTTTTGATCGGCTGGTTTGAAATCACCTTGATCTTGCCCTTCACTTGAGGGTCAACAATGATGGTAGTTCCGGTGACCTCGGCAACGAACTTGATCAACTCTTCGAGCTCGGTATCCTTGAGATTAACGGTGTATTCTTGAGCCACAGCCGCGTGGTAGGCCCCCCACCAACCGCATGTCACGATCAACACCATGCTGGCGCGCTTGATCCAAGAGTTCCCATTTCGACTAACAGCCATCATAGTATCTATTACCTATAGGTCAGGGGCTGGACTCAGCCACTTCAACGGTGAGCGTCAACTCGGTGTCGCCACGCTGGATTACAAACTCGGCCTCAGAGGCCTCTCTTAACAATTGATATAACATCAATGCGTTAGACGGCTCTGCTAGCATCAGACCATTCACTGAAGTCACTAAATCACCCGCCTTAAACCCGAGCGCATTGAACTGATCGGGCCTAGCCCCGGGAGTGACTCGATAACCGATGAGCTGCCCAGAAGCGTCGCGATGCGCCGCAACAGCCACAATCTCGGCTAATGCCTCTGGATTCTCGTAGTACCGCGAGCGATCAGTGGCGGTCAGCGTGGCAGATTGCTCGCGCGCAGCGGCGCTCGACCTTACTTCAACTGGATCGGCAACCGATCGCCTATTTGAGGCCTGCTCGGTAGAGACTAAACGAGCGCCAATGTCTGAGCGGTCATACAGCATCAGCAACTCATAGGTACTATTGTTGTCGAGCACCACACGATCCGGGAGGACTTTGGCTAAACTAACGCGCCCCTGCACCGGCAAACTGTCACCGACTCGATAGATGGCTTGGCTTCTACGGTATTCGATAATGGCTTGACCCAGACCATCGTCTCGAGCCGCTAGCACACCCACTAAAACGAGCTCGAGTCGAGTTTCTTGAGCGTTGTCTTCAATCCCTTGTGCCGGAATTGCTTGGCTGAGGCTCGACTCTTCCAAGTCTGTGCCCACACCGAATAAATGCCATGATTGCAAGCTGGCCAGATCGACCGGTTGTCTGGTGGTTTGCTGCAATGGCTCTGTGGCAAAAGTGGGTGCAGGCATCGTCGGTTCAGTCGCCAAAAATAACCACGGCACTCGCGACAGAGCCAACGCCATGACCACCACACTCACCGCACTGATGAGCCAACGCAGGCGACGCAACACGAGGTCGCCAGACAGCCAAGCTACAAAAGAAGTGACCGCTTGTGGAGCGTTATTTTTAATCATTCATGTCCTGCGACAATCCACTTGATTCTGATTGTAACGTGCTCACCCGAGTGTATCGACCAATTGCGACAAAAAAACGACAGCGGGGGCACTCGCCACTGCCGCCCTTGCACAATAACGGCTGGCCTCGCTTTAACCGAGGCGAATCGACTTAAGAATCGATATCAACATGCTTCGAGATAATACGATACATCTCTGGAATGTGCTCGGCGCGACTCGCCGAGCAATTGAGATCTCGCAACAAACCATCCTGCAGTCGATAAATCCAGCCGTGAACCTCGACCGTCTGCCCTCGAGCCCACGCATTCTGTAAGATTGTAGTACGACAGACATTGGCCACTTGGCTCATGATATTCAGTTCACAGAGCAGATCCAACTTATCCTCGTAGCCATTGAGTGCGTCAAACTTATCTTGATGCGCAAATTGAACATCTTTGATATTACGCAACCAATTATCAATTAAGCCGTTATCAGCATCATCGAAGGCCGCTTTTACACCACCGCAGTTATAGTGCCCAACCACCAGCACATGCTTCACTTTGAGAACGTCGACCGCATACTGCAAAACAGTCAGACAGTTAAAATCGGTGTGTACCACCATGTTAGCGACATTGCGGTGCACAAATACCTCACCTGGCAAAAGCCCAACGATTTGGTTGGCCGGCACTCTAGAATCGGAACAACCAATCCAGAGATATTCGGGGCTTTGTTGCGAAGCGAGGGTCTTGAAAAAATCGGGATCCGATTCGTGTACCTGTCGCGCCCACTCGCGATTGCGACTGAACAACTCACTAATGGTGGTTCGACTCATACAGTATCCTTCTTAGGTAGAGGTTAGTTTAAGCCTTGAAGTGACAAGAACCAAGCGCTTCATCGTCGGTGTCTTGCAAAGCCCCGAGAAAAGCCCTAACCTTGCGTTCTGCTTAGGGGTGGCTTCGGCCTGAGATACCGCGTGTAAACCCTTTGAACCTGATCCGGTTAGAACCGGCGTAGGAAAAGTATATCGGCACCTCAATGCCACTGCTCACCTTCTCCCGGATCTAGCGCTACAGCCAATACGGGAGTTACTATGAAAACACTTCGACCCACCAGCTTGTGCCTTATTTTGGGCTTCAGCGTCTATACCTCAGCACAATCGTCACTAGAGGAAATCATTGTAACCGCCGAGCACGGTAGCACCCCACTCCTGCAGACGGCATCGAGCGTTACGGTGCTCGGTGTTGATGATCTGCGCCAGGGTGGCATAGCACACTTTGAAGATCTTCTGCGTCAGATACCCAACGTCACCGCCTCGAGCGGCGCATCTCGCAGTCGGTTCTTTCAAATCCGCGGCATTGGCGAGCGCAGCCAGTATCAAGAACCCGTTAATCCGTCTGTTGGCTTGCTGATCGATGGCGTCGATTATAGCGGCCTGGGGCTAACCGCTAGCACGCTAGATATTGAGCAAGTCGAGGTCTTGCGGGGCCCTCAAGGAACCCTCCACGGTGCCAATGCCCTTGCAGGCCTCATTGTGATGCGGTCTCATGCGCCCGACCAAACAGCGGCAAATACCCTGTCATTTGGCAGTGGCAACTACGGCACTCGAGCTGCTCACTGGATCAGTAACGGCGAGCTCAATGAGAACATGCGCTACCGGCTGGTACTTGGCCACAACGTCAGCGATGGCTATATCGACAACACCTACTTGGGTCGATCGGATACCAACAACATCGATGAACGACAAATACGACTGAGAGTAAGCTGGCACCGCGATGACTCACTCACCGAAGCTGGGTGGTCACAGCTTGATGCCGACAATGGCTTTGACGCCTTTTCACTCGACAACAGCCGTAAGACACTGTCTGATCAGCCCGGCTCAGATCAACAAACCACCGATACACTGTGGCTTCGGCACACTCAAGACATTGGCCAGTTTGAAACCCAGATCCAGTTGAACTCCGCCCGCAGCTCAACCCTCTACAGCTTTGACGAGGACTGGTCCTATGTTGGGATTGCACCGGGATTTGAATATAGCTCATTCGATCAATACGCTCGCGATTACGACAGTGTAGAAGCTGACTGGAGCCTTGCCTACCGGCCCGACACTGGTGATTCGCAATGGCTGCTTGGCCTCTACCACCGCCGCAACCAAGAACGGCTCGATCGCAACTACACCTACTTGGCAGAGCCTTTCAGCAGCGATTATCAAACCGACTACACCGCGTTCTACGGACAATGGGATTATCAGATAACGCCGACCGTAGAGGCGCAAATTGGCGCGCGTTATGAGGCTCGAGACGCGGACTATTCCGACAACGCGCAGCTCCAAAATAGCACCGATGACGGCTTCACCAGTGGCAAGCTAGCTTTGCAATGGCAGCTCAACGATACGCACAGAGTTTATTTAGCCATGAGCCGAGGCTATCGTGCGGGAGGCGTCAACAGTGCCGTGCTGGCATCAATGGCAACAGCACTAACGACCAGCGAACGCGAGCGCTTACAGCAACAGCAAGTCTTCGATGCAGAGACCCTCTGGAATACGGAGCTAGGTCTACGGAGTGTTTGGCCAGAGAGTGGAATCACTTGGATGACGACTGTTTTTGTGATGGATCGCTCCGATCAGCAAGTCAAAGGCTCTCTGGTATTGCCCCGCGCAGATGGCAGTACGCAGTTTATCGATTACATCAACAATGCCGCTGAAAGCTATAACCGAGGGCTGGAGTCAGAACTGCGGTGGACCTTGCACCCCACCCTCACAATGACCGGCTCGGTCGGCATTCTCAATGCCAAATTCGACCGCTACATCAATGCCGACGGACGTGATCTGGCTGGTCGCGATCAGGCTCAAGCACCACGATTCCAGTATGCTGCATCCGTTCACTGGCAACCCGCGCCTCACTGGACTATCGCAGCCGACCTTGAAGCGCGTGATGGCCACTATTTTTCGGACCGACATGAAACAGGATCGGATCGCTTTGAACGGGTCAACACCTCACTGACTTATGCAATGAA
>DOVB01000012.1 GCA_003520285.1 Halieaceae bacterium | reverse complement strand
GATCCCAGCACGCTCGGCCCAAGAACCACCGGCAAAACTTGTATCGGTTGCGTAGTCACTGGTCTTAAAGATGGACAGCAGAAGACTGTTTACTGCTATAACATCAAAGATCATCAAGACTGTTACCAAGAAGTGCAATCTCAAGCCATTTCTTACACCACCGGTGTGCCCGCAATGATTGGCGCCAAACTCATGCTCGAAGGCACTTGGACAGGAACAGGTGTCTTTAATATCGAGCAAATGGATCCCGATCCTTTCATGCACGCGCTTAATGAGTATGGCCTACCCTGGACCATCATTGAGCTTGACCAATTCGATCTGAGCCATTCATGAATCCAATGCGGACCGACTTCAGCCGTCTCGATGTGAGCCGGCTACCATCGCCCTGCTGGGTCGTTGATGAAGTCGCGATCCAACAGAATCTAGCGATTCTTAATGAAGTCGGACGTCGCAGTGGTGCCAAAGTGCTTGCCGCTCTAAAAGCATTTTCGTTGTTTGAATTAGCACCCCACTACCGCAACCAGCTATGGGGAACCTGTTCCAGTGGACTTCATGAGGCTCTTCTTGCGCAGGAATTTTACCCTGGCGAGCGCCATGTTTTTTCTGCTGCGTATTCAGAGAGTGACCTAGAACAAATCCTGCCCATAGCGGATCACATCGTCTTCAATTCTGTTCCACAATGGCTTCGTTTCAAAAGCGTGTGCCTCAGCGCTCAGCAGCATCGACCCAATCTCAGTTTCGGACTCAGAATCAACCCAGAGCATTCCGAGGGCGACATTCCGTTGTATGATCCCTGCGCACCAGGTTCGAGACTTGGCATAACGGCCTCGGAACTTACTCCAGGCATCTTGGAGGGCATTAACGGCCTCCATTTTCATACTTTATGCGAACACCTGTTCGAGCCGCTCGCACGCACCGTTGCCGCGGTTGAAGCTCGTTTTGGCCACCTATTTGCGCAGCTCGAATGGATTAACTTTGGGGGCGGACATCACATTACGCACCCAGATTATGATCGTGAAGCACTAATCTCGCTCATCCAAACATTTCGTAACCAGTACAAGCTCGAGGTCTATCTTGAACCTGGCGAGGCCATCGCCATTGGTACAGGGGTTTTAGTGAGCGAAGTCCTAGACCTCCGCCCCGCTGCCGATATGGAGCAAGCTATTCTGGATACCTCTGCGACTTGTCACATGCCAGACACCCTCGAGATGCCCTACCGCGCAGACATTCTCGGGGCGGGTCAGCCCGAAGAGTACGCTTATACGTATCGTCTCGGCGGGCTCACCTGCCTGGCGGGAGATACCATGGGCTGTTACAGCTTCACTGAGCCATTAGAGCTTGGGCAAAAGGTGCTCTTCCTCGACATGTCTCATTACACCATGGTGAAAACGAGCACATTCAACGGGACTAAATTGCCAGCGATCGCTATTTGGAATTCCGAGGCTGACACCGTGAAATTGATCCGCGAATTCGGCTATCAGGATTTTAGGGATCGACTCTCTTAAACCCCTGAGGTCGCTGCCAACGCAGAGCGGTAGCGGGCCAGTAAAGCTACTTTTTCGTCTGGCGGGTATCGCACAGAGTCACCTCTTCCCCACACCGGGGAAGGCCACGCAAAATCGGTCTCAAATCGCGCAATAATGTGCAAATGTAGTTGTGGAACGATGTTCCCCAAAGTCGCGATATTGAGCTTATCGGGTGAGAGAAGCGTTTGCAGGCACTGAGAGACTTGCAATTGTTCCGCTAACAGCAAGGCTTGATCGGTTGAACTCAAGTCTAGCCACTCACGAACGTTGGGTATGCGAGGGACGAGAATCAGCCAAGGATAACGCGAGTCATTCATCAACAACACTCGACTTAACTGGAGATCTAAGACCCAGTCGGTATCTGCTTCGAGCCTTGGATTTAATTCAAACATCAAACGAGATCACTGATAACTACCACGAGCCTGAGCGGCGATATCTCGAATCCTCGACACCATGGCTCTAAGACCATTGCCACGCGTTGGTGAGAGATGAGTGATCAATTCGAGTCTGTTGAAATAACCATCGACATCGAAATCCAAGGCCTGCTGCGGGGTCTTGCCGTTATACGCGGCTAAAACGAGTGCCAGCAAGCCTTTAACGATAAAAGCATCACTGTCGACCCGAAGCTCTAACAGGCCAGAAGAGAGTTCCGCATCAATCCAAACTTGACTCTGGCACCCTCTCACTAAGTGCTGATCATTCCGTTTAGCGGCGTCAAATTCAGGTAGCGTCTTTCCAAGATCAATAATGTAACGGTATTTATCTTCCCAAGAATCAAAGAACTGCAGATCGTCTTCGATAGCTTGCATTTGACTGGTCACCGACATGGGTTCTCCTAATAAAACATTCCTGTCGATAGTTGTGCTTCTTCTGTCATCATATCTCGGGTCCAGGGCGGATCAAATACTAATTCGACCTCAACCGCTTTGACATCTGGGACACAACCTACACGCGCCCGCACATCGCCGACCAGAACATCACCCATACCACAGCCCGGGGCGGTGAGTGTCATAGTGATTCTGACGACACCTGAGTCCTGATGAATTGATACCGAGTAAATTAATCCCAAGTTAACCAAGTCTACCGGTACCTCTGGGTCAAACACCGTGCCAAGCGCCTGCCATACATGCTGTTCATTGATCGAACCATCACTGCTTCGCTCAAAATCGAGTACCAAAGGCTCAAAGCCGAGCGCATCGGCATCAGATCCATCAATGCGGACCATATTACCGGCGTGAACGATCGTGTAATTTCCCCCCAATGACTGGGTCAGTGTCACGAAACAATGTGCCGGCACCACCACCGGACTACCCACAGGCACCAAGCGTCCGGTGACCTCGCGGGTAGTGGTGACCAGTGTTCTTTCTGGGCTCATCACTGGTAGTTCACACCTTCTTCAATACTAAAACTCTCGCCGCAGCCACAAGCAGCCGTCACATTAGGATTGTTAAATATCAACACCTGATTCAACCCTTGAAAGACGAAGTCGAGCTGGGTACCGCGGATCATTGGCAGACTCTTAGGATCGACATACACCATCAGCTCATCTGACTTCACGGCCAAATCGTCAGCTTCTGGCTTATCGGTCTCTGTCATGACATACATAAATCCAGTACACCCACTTTCTTTAATGCTCAGCCGAATCGCTGATTTTCCGGCGTGCTCTAACTGCCGCACAAGGTGCCTCCGTGCGGGCGGGGTCAGTGTGATGGGTTCTACCGTATGGTCGAATAATTCAACGCTCATACCATCTCCTAGGTCAATAAATCGCAGGCTTTTTGCAGGGCCAATATGAATCGATCAATATC
>DOVB01000051.1 GCA_003520285.1 Halieaceae bacterium | reverse complement strand
TCAGCTTGTCGCCGCAAGACCATTTTTTCTAGGCTCAGCTTGTCTTTTAAAGACATCAAATAGCTGGCGCCCGCGAGTATTAGAATCGCGAAGGCCTCAGCGACCAGGGTGAGCGGCTCCATTTCCTTACTGTGCAGTACAATTAAACGACACAAGGCCGTCATAGCAATAATAATTGGGAGGGTTACTGGAATACGATGGGTATTGTAGAAAGCGCCCACCATGCCGATAACCTCGGCAAAAATAAACAACATAAATAGGTCGGCCAATTGAACTGACCTCAGCTCTATCATCACCCAGATATACTGTGCGGCTGCAACCAGTGTTGCGGTACCGATCGCACCGAGTAGCACTTTCTCGCTAATCTCAGTAGTCCAATGTAGCTGCTTCGAGTCTGGAAGGAGTTTCTTCAGTAGCATATTGATCGCCTCTATTTATTATTCTGCACGTGCCTGCGCGCCGCTACTGGGTCATAGGGCGCAGTCCAGTCTCTACAATCCGCTTGGCTGTGGCCTTGTGTCAAGCTAACACGTGATAAATTCATAAAAACCATGTGCCTGATTCGAGGTTAGGTTAGGGGCCACTCAAAATCAGAAACCTCTCGCATCGAGTCTAGTGGGTATCTTTGATCACGTCGTATCGAGTCTAGTGGGTATCTTTGATCACGTCGCATCGATCACCTTGGCCGTTTTTTTTGATTCATTCGGCCTCGGTTTTGTGGCACAGTCGTCATTGTGATTTGCTTTAGTGCTAAAGCTCGATAGGGCGGCAAGATGTCATTCTCATTGAAAGTGTATGGTCTAAAAGTCTCTTACTTCACGGGTAAGTTAGAGGCCTACTTGCGCTATAAAGAGATCCCCTACGAGTTTGTGGTCATGACAGCAAAGCAATTTAAGCGCACCATTAAAGCGCACACTGGTGCGATGCAGATGCCGGCAATTCAGCTGTCAGATGGGCGCTGGATGACCGATACCACGCCCATAATTGAGTGGTTCGAGCAAGAGTATCCAGACTATCCCATTATTCCATCAGATCCATTGACCCAGTTTGCGGCCTACTTGATCGAAGATTATGCCGATGAATGGCTCTGGCGTCCGGCGATGCACTATCGATGGAGCTATCCAGAGAGCGCGGCGTTGCTTGCCGAGCAAATCAGTTCGGTAATGGGTGTTGATTTAATATTACCCCGGTGGCTCAAGCGTTACGCGATTCATCGCCGGCAGTATACCAACTTCGTGAAACGGGATGGCGTTTCGAAGGCGACTCGCGAGCATGTTGAACAGAGCTACCTGCACTTGCTGGAGCGATTAGCACCGATTGTATCGTCCCGCGGTTTCCTGTTCGGGGAACGTCCTACCCTTGCGGATATTGGCTTGATGGGTCCCATGTTGCGTCATTTCTCGATGGATCCTGCGCCTGCGGCGATCATGCGAGAGCAGTATCCCGAGGTCATGAGCTGGGTATATCGCGTTTGGTCGGCTCGTGGTTCGCGGGTAGCAGGTCCCTTGAATCATGCGATCACGCTTGATTTAAACCCATTGTTAAAAGAGATCGCCGAAACACACTTGCCGGCCTTGGTTGCGAATGCGCAAGCGTTTGTAGCGGGGCAAAGCCATTACTCGTTTACTGTTCAAGGAGTCGATTACCATGCGATTCAGACTTCGCGCTATCGCGCGTGGTGTCTGCAGCGCTTGCAAGAGCGATTAGCCGAGAGTCGCGATCCGAATGCACTTCGGCAGCGACTCAAAGGACTCGGTATCATCGAAGCTTTAGAGAGCATTGAGCCAGTTCAGAGTGGTTATAACGAGCACGGTAGCATCCCTTTCAGCGGCTCATTGCCCGTATTTCAATCTGTTCGAGGCTGAGGTTTGTACGCGTCTTTCAACGCGTGCGCGGTATGAGCTACACGTGAGCAATCGTACATTCTCAGAGTGCAGCTAGGGATTGCTGAGGCGCTCGAGAGTGCCTCGATTGCCCCGGATGCGGGTCCTGTGACCCAGCCAGCAGGTTTGTTCAGGCTGTCGCTACAGATACCGCTACGGGTACGCCGTTAACAGCCGAGTTGCCTTTAAGCTGCCGATACCGATACTGGTACGCCATTAACCGCCGCGTTGCCACTGAGCTCATCGAGATACTCGTGGTCGGTAACATCATTACAGCTCACACCCTTGTGTACGATGGCCGTATCCATGCGAATTCCCGCGCGGTCGTGTCCATAGCCGTGCGGTAAGCTGACCACGCCGGGCATGACTTGGTCGGTAATTTCCAGTAGGGCCTCGATCTGGCCAATTCGAGACGCCACAGATACCAGCGCCCTATCATCCAGTTTGAGCGTCGCAGCATCTTCAGGATGCATCATGAGCGTACAGCGATTCTTGCCTTTCACTAGACGATGATAGTTGTGCATCCACGAGTTGCAGTCGCGCACGTGACGGCGACCGATTAACTGAAAGGGCGAGCTATCTGATCCTGATTCAGAAAATTCTGCCAACAGGCGTGGTAAATCTGAGAGTGGTTCCGGTGTTGCCAAGTTAATGCGTTTGTCTTTGGTCTGCAGACGATCGGGTAAGAGGGGCTGCAAATCGCCCAAGTCGATACCAGACGGGGTGTCTATGAGCGATTGTAGCGACAGATTCAGCTCTGTACCCTCGCCGTAGGGCCCGCCCTTGATTCCTGCATCAATTATCAGGTGCGGCGGAATGCGTTTGGGTGCTTCAAGACCGAGCCGCGCTGCAACTCGTTCGCCTAAGCCCACAAAGATCTCCCAATCGTGCAGTGCACCCTCGGGTTTTTCGAATACCGCCGGATTGTAGCGCGCAGTATTCCGCATCGCATTCACATGGAAGCCGAGGTCGTAGTGATCGTGCTCTAAGGGCGAAGTGGGCGGAAGAATAATGTCAGCGTGACGTGTCGTTTCGTTCAAATAAGGGTCGAGTGAGACCATGAAATCGAGCTGCTCGAGCGCCGCGTCAAGGTTGCGTCCATTGGGAGTTGATAGCACAGGGTTGCCCGCGCCGGTGAATAAGACTTTGATTTGACCTTCACCGGGGGTGGTGATTTCTTCTGCAAGTGCAGCAGACGGCAGTTCGCGGTCGAATTCAGGGAGGCCACGTTGGCGTGACCGATGGCGACCGAAGCCACCAGGGCCGGTATTGCGGACCTGATCCACTGCTGGCAGCGTGAACATTGAGCCACCTTCCCGGTCGATATTGCCAGTCACAGTATTAATGACTTGAATAGCCCACTGATTCAGCGCACCAAATCGCTGCACCGAAACACCCATACGACCATAACAAATAGCAGCGGGTGAGCCTGCAAAATCATGCGCAATACGTTCGATGGTGGCGGCACTGATGCCAGTATGTCGCTCTGCGAGCTCGGGCGTAAATGCCTCCACAGCGGCAGCGATGTGCTCGATACCGTCGGTAAACTCTGCCAGCTTACCCATGTTCACTAAGCCATCCCTAAAAATCACATGCAGCAGAGCCATAATAAAAAGCGCATCTGTGCCGGGCTTAATGAAATGATGCTCAGTGGCCACTTCGGCTGTTTCGGTGCGACGTGGGTCGAGCACAATCAGCTGTCCGCCTCGCGCTTTGAAATCTTTAATACGCTGCTTGATATCAGGTACGGTCCAGATGCTGCCGTTCGAGGCCAGAGGGTTTCCGCCCAGCATTAAAAAGTAATTGGATCGATCGATATCGGGAATTGGGAACATGAGTTTGTGGCCAAAGAGCCACATCGATGCCAAATGATGAGGCAACTGATCGACCGACGTTGCCGAGAATCGATTATTGGTGCGAATCAGCTTAAAGAGCGCGCCTTGATGCGTCATCATGCCGTAGTTGTGAATGGTTGGATTACCCATGTAGACGCCGACGCTGTTGACACCATAGCGCTCGATAGAATCTGCCATGGCGGCCGCTGCTTTGTCTAGCGCCTCATCCCAGGCGATCGGTTCATGTGTAACGGAGCCATCGGCGTGGCGTACTTTTTTAAAGGGCTGACGCAAGCGGTCGGGATCATTATGAATATCCTGCAGTGCGACTGCCTTGGGGCAAATGTGACCGCGGCTTAAAGGGTCGTTTCTATCCCCTTTGATGGACAAGATCTGCTCGCCTTCAGTTTCGATGATGAGTCCGCAGATCGCCTCGCATAAATGGCAGGCTCGGTGGTGAGTATGTCGCGTCATAAATGTCCCTCATTATTATGGCATCAGTGTGCTTGCTTCCGACCGAAGACTCAAGCCTTGCCCCAATTTTACCTGCACGAAGAGGCTCTAGCCCACTTGTTATGCAGTGAGACTGGGGGTAATGTAGACCGAGCATTGAGAGACGCCAGTATGCCCTTTAGTCGCAAACCACCCGATATCAGTAACGCTGCCAATCAGGAGCTTACACCAGAGATGCGGCTGCTAGAATTGCAGCGGCAGCACCGTGCTTTAGACCAGAAAATTCTCGAGTTGCAAGCCAATCCCTATCAGAATCAAATTTTGTTGCAGCGGCTCAAGAAAGAAAAATTACGGCTAAAAGATCGCATCGAGCAGTTAAAAGATGATCTTATTCCTGATTTAGATGCGTAATTGCATCATCACGTCTATAACAACAGGAGATCAGTATGAAGCTAGTACTAATAGTGTTCGCAGTTTGTCTCGGATCCACTATCGCGAGCGCGCAAACGGTCTCTACCACCGCACTGACTGACTCACTCTATTTGATGCAAGGTCGTGGCGGTAACGTCGTGCTGTCCGTCGGAGACGACGGCGCAGTGATGATCGACGATGATTATCCCAATATGGTGACCGCCTATCAGACCGCGATCGACGAAGTCATGGGGGCAGATTTTAGTGCACCCCAGTATGTGATTAATACGCATTGGCATCAGGATCACACGGGCGGTAACAGCTATTGGGCCGAGGAGGGCGCGACCGTCATCGCGCATAATAATGTTCGTAAGCGCATGCAAGAAGGTCT
>DOVB01000284.1 GCA_003520285.1 Halieaceae bacterium | reverse complement strand
CCTTGGTGTCTTCCGCTCTTCTTCCTCCATCCCTCTCTCTCGATCTCGGCATGGGAGTACGCTTTTATGTTAGACTCCCAATCTTGTACCCCTCGGTTCCCCATAACACGCACACGTTCTCAGAAACCCCCATGATATGACTCATTGGGACAGGCGCTTTTATCGATCGTCTCTGCTTTCCTCGGTTCTCCTCCGCCTCCCCTTTGGTTCCTCTCTACTCTTTCCGTCCGCCCGTTCCTCCCGTCTTCCCTCTCCCTCTCTGCCAAGGCATCCCAATGGACACATAACTCTCGCCACACCGCCACTTGAAAGGTTTTCACTACTGCCCGAAATGGCCGCCCCAACAAGGTACCATCATATAATGCTTCACCGGAATTGAAGGCGGCCTCATTAAACAGCGTTTGTCCGCGACTCAATGCACTGCAGTAAGCCGCTTCGTTCTGTTGCATCAGTGGAATGAAGGTCGTGCTAATAATCTCTAGTAGCGGTTGCACATGCTCGCTCAGGTAGAGTTTGCCGCTACTGTGGGTATGCTCACCATCGCGAATCATACACAGCCAGGCAAAGGTGCGTGGTGCCAGTTGTTCCAGCAACTCAGCAGATCGGCCATCTATCAGGTTCATACTCAACTGACCGTATGCACTGGCGTCCGCCAAAGTGAACCGGTCACCCAACAAGAAAGGCTGTTGACACAGCACTTGTTCCATCGCCGCTAAATAGCTTCGCCAGGCTTCATTGAGCAGTTCATGGGTGGCAGGGAATCCGGGCCTTGCTTGCACCGTGAGTTTTGCATCGACACCAGCAGAAAACCCCGGCGGTGCTGCGCTAAATAGGTAACAACAGCGTCTGACCTGACGCTCTGCCAAGATGCGAGCGAATCGCCGGCGACCACCGGGGGGAACGAGTTTGCGCATTTCCTTGCTGGTGGTGTCGCCCATCACATTCGTGGCCGCAGAGATCACCCAGCGGTTGTGATGAACCATGTACAGCCCAAACTCATCGAAGGCTTCATCGATCAGGCGACAAATAAAGCGCAGCGCCGGTTCTTCAGGTAATAACGGTTGTGCACAAGCTTGCAAGTGGTCAAGGTGCAGTGCAAGACCGGTGGAATCGTAATAAAAGGTGTCGCCGTCTAAAGAATAATAAGGTACTGCTGGGTATTCATCGAGACCGGGTACTCGCTCTGGAAATCGCGCGATCGTTTGTCTGCGTCGCGATCTCGCCAGATGTACAGGCGTTTTCAGGGCATTCAAAAAACCCGCCTGATCCGGCCAGCGCTGCCAAGGAAGCCCACCAAAGTCGGCCAATGCTTGCATCTTCAGTTGATAGGGTGAGGCAATAACACCCCAGAAGATCAAACCTTTATCCCGCAACTTCTGGCCGACCTTGCTGTCGCAAGAGGTATCAGTGTTGGCTACCGAGTTCATAAGACAGACCTGTTTATCAAAGTGGCTTGATCGCACCTAAAAGGCACGGCGACGATGGTGCAACACCACCGCAGTTTGGGGTTGATTGATCCGACAATCTGCATACGCCCTGCTGGCACCCTGTTACCCTGCGCGATATTGACATAGTATATGACAATAACGAGGGGCGGTTGAAACAGTCTCTCTTTGCCAACGACAGGAGCGCATCATGGTCAAAAAACTCATCTTTGGCAGCAGTCTTATGCTCATCACGATGGCCTCGATCGGCTGGTTCTTTAGAGCTGAGATCCTTTTGCATCTTGCAGCTCAACGAGCCTCAGCGGTCACAGTGGCGGAGCATCGTGAAGTCACTTGGGCTAGCGCCAAACCGCGATCTATTGATAACGCGCGAAGCCAGCCCAATGTCATCCTGATCGTAGCCGATGACCTGGGTATCAACGATATCTCTACCTTTGGCGGTGGTGCGGCAAATGGTCGTGTGCAAACCCCGGGGATTGATCGAATCGCTGCGGAAGGGGTCAACTTCAATACCGCCTATGCTGGCTCGGCCACCTGTGCGCCATCGCGCGCCATGATGCTCACCGGACGCTATCCCTCTCGCACCGGATTTGAATTCACCCCCACACCCGACGGCATGGGGAGGGTCCTAAAAACCATCTCAGGAACTATGGATTCAGGCCTACCACCTTTAATTTATAACCGAGCACTCGCGGATGCTCAGCCGAGTTACGAGAATCAGGGATTGCCAGGTAGTGAGGTCACCTTAGCCGAAATACTTCGGGACCAAGGTTATTACACAGCGCATATTGGCAAGTGGCACTTAGGTCGCAGTGCGGAGTCTAACCCCAATGCCCAAGGCTTTGACGACAGCCTGCTTATGGCCAGTGGCTTATTCCTCCCCGAAAAGCACCCCGACGTGGTCAATGCTAAAGTGTCATTTGATCCCATCGACAAATTCCTTTGGGCGGGCATGAGTTATGCTGCGTCGTTTAATGGTAGCGAGTGGTTCGAACCCGGCGGTTACCTTACCGATTACTGGACTGACGAAGCCCTCAAAGTCATCCGATCCAGCAGTGACCAGCCATTCTTTCTGTATATGGCACACTGGGCAACGCATACCCCATTGCAAGCCACTCGCAGCGACTACGAAGCGGTAGGCGATATTCAACCCCATCGATTGCGTGTTTATGCCGCGATGGTGCGTGCCTTGGATCGCAGCGTTGGTCGCATACTCGATACCCTAGATCAAAAAGGTATCGCCGATAACACA
>DOVB01000098.1 GCA_003520285.1 Halieaceae bacterium | reverse complement strand
GCTGGGCGTCACGAGAGTGATTACAGTGATGCCGATCTGGCGTTCTTGATTGGTGAAAAGGAAAAAGAGATATGGTCGGGTATTGGGTGGAAGGGATTCGGCTTGGTCGCCCTTGCGTTGGGTATTAATATTGGGGTGTGATCATGTCGCTGTTTAAACTTGCCCAGTATTCCGCACTTGTCTTTCTCATCAAGCGGCATCGCTCAAAAATTTACCGTTGGCTATCGATCGCTGTTTTCATTCTGATTAGCTACTGGTTAGTGTCTGATCTTGAGCAATATGTCGCGCAGGCCTATCCCGCAGCGATGCTGTATTGGCTGGTTGGCAAAGCACTGTTGTTGTATCTGGGACTGGCAGTTCTGCTGTGGCAGCTTCGCCCGCGAGTCAGGGCCGGCGCTGTCCGAAAGGTGGAGCCCGAGAGATCAGTAGACGTGGTTCAAAACAATGATCGACTCGAGCAGTTTCGCGATCTTAACGCCCATGCAGAGCTGCCAAGTCGATCGCAGCAAATCGTGGACAAAAATCGCTCGTGAAATAATCTATTGTGGTTGCGCAGTAATGTAGGCGATCACATCCAACAGCTTTTGATCGTCAAGCAAACTGGCCATTGATTGCATTTGGGCGCCGAGTCCGTCACTGGGATGACTGCCTCGCTCCCCGGATTGAAAGGCTTTCATTTGAGCGAGAAGGTACCAGTCATTGGCACCGGCGAGTGCGGGTGCGTGTAGTACATTCTTGCCCTTTGCATCTCGTCCGTGACAGCCCGCGCACAAGCTTAAAAACGCACGCTCTCCCGCGGCCGCATTGCCCGTCAGGGTTTGTGGTTTTGATTCGCTCGTGAGCGACGCGATATACACCGCCAAGCTGCGCTTGTCTTGAATGTCTTCCCATCCTGCTACCGCAGCCGCCATTTGGCCTGCGGGTGAACTTGGGCTGCCGCTACGCACACCGGCGACGTAGTTTTGCAGCTGACGAACAATATAAACTGGCTGCAGATGGCTCAGCGCGGGCGCCTGTAAAGCCTCGATTCCCTCTGCTTTAGCACCGTGACAGCCGGCACACGTTTGATACTTTTGTTCGCCCTCAGTTAGGTTCACTTCAGCCTGTAGCGGCGAGGCCGACAAGAGTATGACTATGACAATCCATCGCAGGTTCATTGCAGGTATTTCCGGTGCGTTAAGAGTGTTGATTATAGTTGATTTGATCGACCAAAGTCGTGATCGACATCGACATCGACATCGACATCGACATGATTAGCGCTTAGTCTGGTGGATCACGGACGGGGCGACATAGATGGTAACACTCCGCAATCGCGCGATGTATGGTATAGGCGGTGCTGTGTACGCGGCAAAGGAAGCCGCCTACACCATGTTTGTACTATTGTACTTTACGCAGGTGCTTGGTTTATCTGGGACGCTCACTGGGATTGTCGTAGCCATCAGTTTGGTTTGGGATGCGGTATCTGACCCCATGGTTGGCGCCTGGTCAGATCGTTTTCGGTCTGGTTTAGGCCGGCGCAGGCCTTTTATGATCGCTGCAGTGGTGCCGTCTGGGCTAGGTTTTGTGGGGTTGTTTGCACCACCGGATTGGGTCGTGAATTCAACGACTGCGCTCGCTTGCTGGCTCCTGTTTTGGTCGCTGTGGGTCCGCACCGCGGTCACCTTTTTTTCGATACCCCACCTCGCGCAGTCCGTTGATATTACTCAAGATTACTATCAAAGATCAAAAGTACTCGGTGCGCGCATGGCGGTTATTTTCTGCGTATCAGTACTGTTACCTGCGGTCGCGCTTATTACGGTGTTTGCCGAAACGAATGGCGTTGATGGAAGATTTGTGGCCGATAGTTACCTTTATTACGGGCTTATGAGTTGTTTTTTGGTCTGGGTGGCCGGCGGCGTGAGTTGCTGTCTCGTACCCACAGAGCAACCAGTAGTGGTCGTGAAGCGGTCCATGTTGACTGCCTTTTTAGATACTTTCTCGAATCGAAATTTTCGTTTTTTATTGGGTTACGATATTGCTGCCACCCTGTCTTACGGGGTCATCGTCAGTTTAAATATGCTGGCGTGGATCTATTTTTGGGAGTTCTCTGCAGGTCAGATTTCGCTCATCTTGGCATTTCCCAGTTTAGTGTCCATCGTTGCGGTAATGATGACTCTCGATTTTTGGATTCAGCGGTTTGAAAAAGCTCAAATTTTACGGATCGCAATCGGAGCCATGCTGCTGAATGGTTTGTGGCTCTATCCTGGCCGTATGCTAGATCTTTTACCTGACAACGACAGCAGTATCACGCTCTGGCTGAATGTCATCTTCATGCTCGTTTTTATGTATTTCTTTTTGCTGCGGGCTATCAGCTCGCAGTCGATTGCGGCTGATATCGCTGATGAACATGATTTGCAGGTCGGGCAACGCCAAGAGGGGGGCTTCTTTGCAGCGCTCCACTTCTCGAACAAAATCGCGTTTGTTCTGGGGCCCGCATACGGAGGCGTGGTGCTGGATATCATCGGCTTGAACAAAGCAATGTCACCGGGTCTTGTGCCGCAAGAGATTCTCGATGGCTTGGCTTCGTGGTACATGCTGGGTGCTGGAGCGCCACTTATCGTCGCTGTACTGATGGC
>DOVB01000103.1 GCA_003520285.1 Halieaceae bacterium | reverse complement strand
GGTTACGATATTGCTGCCACCCTGTCTTACGGGGTCATCGTCAGTTTAAATATGCTGGCCTGGATCTATTTTTGGGAGTTCTCTGCTGGTCAGATTTCGCTGATATTGGCTTTTCCCAGTTTAGTATCCATCGTTGCGGTGATGTTGACTCTCGACTTTTGGATTCAGCGGTTTGAAAAAGCTCAAATTTTGCGGATTGCAATCGGAGCCATGCTGCTGAATGGTTTGTGGCTCTATCCCGGCCGCATGCTAGATCTTTTACCTGACAACGACAGCATCATCACGCTCTGGCTGAATGTCATATTCATGCTCGTTTTTATGTATTTCTTTTTGCTGCGGGCTATCAGCTCGCAATCGATTGCGGCTGATATCGCTGATGAACACGATTTGCAGATCGGGCAACGCCAAGAGGGGGGCTTCTTTGCAGCGCTCCACTTCTCGAACAAAATCGCGTTTGTTCTGGGGCCCGCATACGGAGGCGTGGTGCTGGATATCATCGGCTTGAACAAAGCAATGTCACCAGGTCTTGTGCCGCAAGAGATTCTCGATGGCTTGGCTTCGTGGTACATGTTGGGCGCTGGAGCGCCACTCATCATCGCTGTACTGATGGCTAATGGCATTCGCTTATCGCAGAATCGAGTGCGTGAAATACAGCAACAGTTGGCCGATAGAGCTACCAGCGATAACCAAAGCGCACTTTAATGCTCTGATCGATTTCGTCAATCCCTTCAGGGGCGCCTGAATCATATTCGAGCGAATATTCAGCGGCCGCTTGTACGTTCATGATAAGGGGGATAGTCAGGCCGATTCGAGTATCAATAATCAGATCGTCGAGGTTGTCTAGGTCCCAGATGCCTTGCTGCTTGAGGTAAAGCTGCGTATCGTTGCCAAGCCAATCACTACCGATGTCGAGCGTCCAATTGGCGCCCGGATAGCTTTGATCGTCCGCTTGAATGAAATTTTCGCGGACATAGGTTAAACCGAGTTCAGCCGACAAAGTGAACTGATCGGTGTCAAAAAACTGTTGCCCGTAGTAAGGGCCGACATAAAAACGCAAGTCAAGATCTGCAAATTCATCTTGTTTTACCGACGAATTGACTCCGTAGTATGCGGTAGTATCAGTAAACCGATCGTATTTTAAAGAGACGGTCCAGTTCTCTGCATTTTTCCTGCCCTCTGACTCGTCTAGTTCGCCTTCGGCGAGTAGATTGAAACGGTCGTCATCTCCGGTCCATTTCGCATCAATGCGATAGTCGAGTTGATCCGTATCTGAATTGCCTCTCTGTTGCACCAGTGCCAGTGATGCGCCACCTTCGTGTTTGTAGGCGAGGCCGATTTGCCAGGGTTCTGGGTTGATAACGTCAATGGTGTCGAGTTCGATGGTTTGCGAGACGTTCTCACTGTCAACTCTCTGCAGCGAGGGTTTGCCATCTGCTAAATGAATCAGTACGTTATCGGTGATGCTACCATCACTCAGCTTGACGACGACAGGGTTGCTCGTGTCGAGCGTCTTGATCTGCTCAATCGAGATCTTGAGGGTGCCAGCAAACTCGGTTTTAACGGATACTTTGCCATTCTTGATATCGGTTACGTGGCCAAGAATAGTAGAACCGTTAATTAATACGACGCGGTCTAAAATTTCTTCACCTTGGCTTAATCCGGAGTATGCAACGAGTAGCACTGCTCCAAGTGCCGGACGATAACGCGAGAGTCTTATCATGACCTATCCTTGTGTAAACGCAGAGCGCAGAAACACCCTTTCAAGCAAAGCGCGCAGGGTATCGCGCTGAGCTGAAAAATCAAGTCAAAATCACTCCGACGGCGTGACTCTTAACAGGCGACCACTGGGGCCATCAGTCACAAGATAAATCGCGCCGTCGGGACCCTGTCTGACATCTCTGATGCGTTCACCGAGCTCGCTAAATAGCACTTCCTCTTCTGTTTGCTGGCCACTTAGATCAAGACGTCTCACATCTTTATTAATGAGCGCGCCGACGAATAAGCTGCCCTGCCATTGCGGGAACAGGGCGCCGCGATAAACCATCAATCCTGATGGTGCGATACTCGGCGTCCAATAATGCTCTGGCTGTTTGGTGCCGAGATACTCGGTATAGGGTGATACCAGTGCGCCGCTGTAATTCACACCATAACTGGCGAGTGGCCAGCCATAGTTCTGTGATCGCTCAATAATATTGATTTCGTCGCCACCCTTAGGCCCATGCTCATGCAGATACAAAACGCCGGTGCTGGAATCGAAGGCGAGCCCTTGCGGATTGCGGTGACCATAGCTCCAGATACGGTCGCTCAGTTCACCTTGAAATGGGTTTGAGTCCGGCACTGAGCCATCGAGGTTAATCCGTAATACTTTTCCCAGTTCGGAACGGGTGTCTTGTGATGACTCTCGGTAGTCAAAGCCATCACCGGTCGTGATGAACAGCGTTTGATCGGGGCCGAATGTCATTTTCCCACCATAGTGCTGGGGGGTGTCTTTTAACGTTTTTGACCAGAGGATGTCGCTGCCGTCTGCCAGACTATTGCCCGCCAGGCGTGCGCTATGAATT
>DOVB01000114.1 GCA_003520285.1 Halieaceae bacterium | reverse complement strand
GCCGAGCACTTATTTCAGGATACACCTCGCACCTGGCAAATTCGGCTTGAGGACTTGTGGCAGTCGACGAAGGTGGCTGGAGTATGGCGTGATGCCCCCGCGTTTGCTGACGCTACCGTCGTTGATTGGACTGAGTCTCAGGGGTCTTTGTTTGCCTCTATTCGAATGGAAAAGCGTATGGTCGCCAGCTTGTTGTTTTTTTTGGTGATTGTGGCCGCTTTTAACTTGATTGCCACGCTTGCGATGTCCGTTCAGTCGCGTCGTAAAGACATCGCCGTACTGGGAATGATGGGTCTCGGGCGTCAAGATTTGGTGAAAGTCTTTTTATGGCAGGGCCTGTTCATGTCTGGTGTCGCGATTGTGGTGGGCTTAGTAGCTGGCAGTGCATTAGCTATTTTTATGCCGCAAGTTGTAGCAGGTATTGAGCTGTTAGTTGGGGTCAAGCTGTTCGATCCTTCCGTTTATTTTATCAGTGACTTACCTTCTCAGTTAAAGGCGAGTGATGTTGCGATCGTCGGGTTTACTGCGTTCTTGTTAAGCGCTCTAGCGTCTTACTATCCCGCTCTGCGAGCGAGTCGAATAATGCCTGCCGAGGTGCTGCGCTATGAATGACAGTGTATTGACCTGCGCGGGACTCAGTAAATGTTTCCGAGATGGTGGATCGGCAGTGACCGTGCTCAAGGGATTAGACTTTCGCTTGAGGGCTCAAGAGACCGTGGCGATTGTTGGGGTTTCGGGTTCTGGTAAATCAACTTTGCTGAATTTACTCGGTGGTTTAGATGAGCCTGATTCCGGTTCTGTCACGATCAACGGTGTTGGATGGCATCCCTTATCTGCTCAATCGCGCTGTGAGCTCAGGAATCGGAGTTTGGGATTTGTGTATCAGTCTCACCATCTATTGGCAGACTTTAATGCCTGGGAGAATGTCGCGATGCCACTTCGGATCGCCGGATTCTCAGTCGGGGAGGCGAATAGATGCGCGCTCGAATGGCTTGCTCGTTTAGGATTGGCAGATCGATCCGAACACAGGCCCTCGCAATTGTCTGGAGGTGAGCGGCAGCGCGTTGCTATCGCGAGAGCCTTGGTCCGCGAGCCGGCCGTGGTACTGATGGACGAGCCCACTGGCAATCTCGACAGCGGTTCGGCGGCTCGAGTGCTCGATACCCTGTCTGCTCTAAGTGACTTAACCACAGCGTTCGTGATCGTCACGCACGATCACTCGGTGGCTGCCCGGGCTGATCGGATTCTCCGTTTACAAGACGGAATTTTGGTGCCAGAGCGGTGACCTTAGGCTTACAACTGAGCCTCGCGCTGCGTTATGTGTTTACTCACGAGCAGGCACCTTTATCGAGATTTCTGAGTCTGTTAGCTGCCGCCGGCTTGGTATTAGCAGTGGCTTTGATGTCGATTGTGCTGTCGGTCATGAATGGTTTTGATACTGAGATGCGCACTCGAATCTTGGCAGTTGTACCCCATCTCTCGGTAATGGAGGCAGGCGGACTCGACGATCCAGACGGGCTGCAGGCCTCACTGCGCTTAGATATGCGAATTGCTGAGATGACACCGTTCATCGAATTGCAAGGGTTGGCGCAGTCGGGTTCACGTGTTCGAGCCTTTGCGGGGATTGGTGTGGTTCAAACAGAGGATTGGCTCTTACCCGGAATGTTGAATGAGTGGTCTTCCGACGGCAATGGTGTTTGGGTCGGGACTGGGCTGGCTGAACAATTAGCGCTTTCGAAGGGGTCGTCGGTCACATTGATTGTGCCATCTTCAGGCTCTCAGGCGGCTGCGGTGGTGGCCTTGCCGGTTGTGGGGCTGGTGGCGACTCAAACCGAGTTAGATCAGGCCTTGATGCTGTTGCCGATCGATCAGGCGCGCTCGCTGCTGGGTTATCGTGATGCAACTGTCAGTGGTATAAAAGTGCAGTTAAGGGATGTCTTCGCAGCGCCATCGATGGCAGGGCAACTGCAACCACTCTTAGAGCCAACGCAATATGTGCGTCACTGGGGATTCACTCACGGTAACCTGTACGCAGCAATTCAGATGTCACGGGATCTTATGGTGATTCTTATGGCCGCTGTTATCTTCATCGCAGCCTTTAACGTGGTCTCGGGCTTAGTCCTCCTGGTAACTGACAAACGTGAGGAAGTGGCTATTTTGGCAACGATGGGATTTGGACCACGGCAGATCGCCGGTGTCTTTTTGATTCTAGGGGGCATCATCGGCGCAGGAGGCAGCCTGATTGGCGTCGCTATCGGTTATTGGGTAAGTGTTAATATCGGAGGGTGGGTGGCTGCCATTGAGCGTGCACTCGGGTTTCAGTTTTTGAATACCGACGTATATCCTATCTCGTTCCTGCCCTCGGCCCCCGATTCGGCTGACTTCGTTCTAGTAGCCGTAATAGCAAGTTGTGCTTGTGTCTTAGCCGCGGTTTACCCGGCAATGAAAGCTGCCCAGTTGGCGCCGGCGCGGGTTTTGTCAGAGGCCTGAGGCCGTTCGAGCTCTGGTTGCCCCGACGACTGCCGAGAGGCTGGTTTTGGATGCTCGCGGCTTGATATCAGTCTAGCTCTGGTTATCTCGACTGCTGAGGGGCCATTTTTCATTGTTCGATTCCCAAACTCAGTCTAACTCTCGTTATCCCTACTCTTGAGTGGCTGTTCTTGATTTTTCGCTGTTCGCTGAGCTTGTCTTACTCGCCACTTGTGCCTGACTTGTAATTTCCAAACTACATCGACTAAAAAGTAGCCCAGAGCGCCAAAGCCGATACTGAACAAGGCGCATCCTAAAAGGAAGGGTTGCCAAATGGCAACTAAGGTTTTGGATAGCCATTGTGTGCTGAGTTCAAACTGCAGCGGTCGCGTCGGAACATCTAATAAAAGGGCGCCCAGTTCGTAGGCGAAGAAGAAAATAGCTGGCATGGTGAGTGGGTTAGTCACCCATACCAGCGATACCGCGATGGGAAGATTACAGCGAAGCCATACTGCCATTGCAGCAGCAATGATCATTTGCCCCGCGGGCAGAGGTATGAATGCCATGAACAAGCCCACGAAGAATCCCATCGAAGCTGAGTAGCGGTTCAGGTGCCACAAATTACCCTCGTACGCCCACTCGCCTAAAAAACTGAGAGTTTTGTTTGAGCGCAAGGCGGCGGGCGTTGGCATGAATTTTCGTAATGTATGCTTCGGCATGAAGAATAATGCTCGGTTAAGAGGGCGCAGGCCGCTGTCTAAAGTGCTTTCATAGGGCGTCTAAAGCCCCGGCCCGCATTATGAACCGAAAATTTACGGAAGACTATCTTGTCATCTGCGTAAGCGGTTTTTTTGGGGGCGTGGTGCTTGCTTCTACTTGGGCGGATTTGTCGCTTTATCGTTTAGGTTTCACTGCCCTTATTCCCATTATTGTAATGATTCGCGTCGTCGCTATAAGGGCGGTGGGTTTATGTTTTTGTGCAGGTATTGCATGGATGTGGATTTTTGGTCATTTCGGGGTGCCCACCAGAATACCGGAGTCCTGTTTTAATACGAATGTTGCTGCTCAGGCGAGGGTGGCTGATTTTCCTGAAGTATACGCGGGCTTTAATGATCTCAGATTGCAACGTGTCGAGCTTGAACTCGCCAGTTTAGATCGTGACGAGTGCCAGCTAATACAGCGGGCGCGAGTATTCTATGATGGTGAAATTCCCCTGCGATTGGGGCAGGTATTGACCTTAGAGATGGTTCTTAAACGTGAATCGGGGTTGGCAAATTTTGCTCCCGATGCGAGCGCAGCAAATAGCGCAGTCGATCGCCGGTTTGTACGCGGCTCGGTGACTAGACTTGTCTCTGTCGTCGATGCTCCGACTCGCTTCGAGTTTTGGCGGGAGCGTCTATCATCAGCCGTTCAGCAGCATCCCAGGCTGAGCGACGCGACCAAAGGTCTGATTGGCGCGCTGTTGGTTGCTGATAAACGCTATTTGCCAGAATCTCTTGCACGCGTGACGCGCGAGTTGGGTATTGGACACTTATTGGTGGTTTCAGGACTTCATATCAGCTTAGTGGGCGCTGGCAGTCTTTGGCTGGCGCGACTCGTTGTATACCCCTTGAGTTGGTGGCTTTGGCCGCAAGCGATACGCGTCATGGCGGGCTTGATCGGTTTATTGGCTGCATCTTCTTATGCTGGTTTGGCGGGGTTTTCACTCCCAACGCAGCGCGCGTTACTTGCCTTTTCAATTTGGTGGATAGTTCATATTCTGGGTCGCGGTAGCTATCGATTTAGGGTCTTCGCCCTGGTCCTACTGACGCTGGTGGTTGTTAATCCACTCATCGTTCTGAGTGTGAGCTTTTGGATGAGTTTTACGGCAGTATTTGGGGTGCTCTGGGTACTTCAAGCGAGTCTAACAGGGCCGCAAGACACTTCATTGTTGCGCACGCAGACACTCATTTGTGTGCTGTTGGCCCCCTTGATGACACATACTTTTTTGGGGTTCTCTCCCGCATCAATTCCAGCAAACATCGTCGCTATTCCTGTGGCTACTTTCTGTTGGGTACCCCTCACACTATTGGGTGGTTTGTTTTCTATACTGGGCTTCGGTGAGCTGAGTGACCTATGCTGGCGCCTGGTTGGATTCACCGTTGATCTTATAATGAATCATGGTGTTCCATTACTACCAAACGAGCTTTTAATGCCGATGGCTTTGCCGTGGTATTCCGCGGCGATCCTTACTTTGACGGTGATGCTGTGTCTGTTGCCTGTGGGAAGTTTTCGGCGATCAGGTATGCTCGCATCGGGTGGTCTGTTGTTCGCTCTGACTCTGTTAACACCGCCAAAGTCAGGTGCAAAATTGACTGTATTTGACGTGGGTCAGGGCTCTTCAGCGTTGTTTGAGGCAGATGGCCGGCGGCTTCTATTTGACCTTGGGGGCGGTATACCCGAGGTTTTCTACCGATTCGATAACAGTGTTTATCCCTATTTACTCAAGCATCGCATTGACCATGTGGATACCGTGGCGGTAAGCCATGATGACTTTGATCACAGCGGCGGGGCGGACTCGAGTCGGTTTTACCTGACGTGGGACCAATGGATCAGCCCTGATCCAATGAGACCCGGCTCACAGCCATGCCGAACCGGGCGGGTTGAACGCTGGTCTGAACAGGTTCAGTTGAGCTGGTTGTCGGGTCTTCCCGCGAGCAGTATGAGTAGTGATAACGACAGGTCGTGCGTGATCAAAATAGAAGCCTATGGGCGTAGCATACTCATTACTGGAGATATCGGTAAACAGCACGAACGCGAGTTGGTTCGCTATTGGCGAGAGGAATTAAGGGCCGACTTCTTGGTGGTCGGACACCATGGCTCGAATACGTCGACGGGCGCTACCTTTTTGAAATGGGTTCAACCTGACTACGCCATTATCTCGGCCGGATTTCAGAACCCATTCAATCATCCTAGTGCAGAGGTTTTGGCTCGGCTTGAGGCGGTTAACAGTCAAATTCTTAACACGGCTGATACGGGTGCGTTGCAGTTTGAGTGGGAAGATACGAAGGCCTTGCAGACGCTCATTTCCCGACGAGACTGGGCGCGATTTTGGCAGCGCAATTATTCCGACTAATTGCGTTGTGAGCCCAGTGTTCGTAGGTATAATGAAGCTATCGCTAAGGAGTCGCTATGCTAGAAATCGTTGCCTCGGGTGGCTGGTTAATGCTCCCTATTTTGCTCTCTTCTGTCGTTGCGCTGGCGATTTGCATCGAGCGATTAGTCGCTCTTAAAGCGACTAAGATAGCACCTGAGGGGCTGGTCCAAACACTATTTCAACAGATCAAAGAGGGCAAAATGAGCGGCTCGAAGCTCCGAGCGCTCAGTGGATCGAGTCCTTTGGGACACGTATTAGCGGCCGGGCTCCTGAATGCTAAGGGGGGGCGCGAAGCAATGAAAGAGAGTATCCGTGACGCTGGCAGCCAAGTCGTGCACGAGCTTGAGCGCTTTTTGAACACTCTTGGGACCATTGCTATGGTGACGCCATTACTTGGGCTACTCGGTACCGTGATTGGTATGATTTCAGTGTTCACAGAGATCGTGACTCAGGGTACGGGCAACGCGGCGGGTCTTGCGGGGGGTATCTCACAGGCCTTGATAACAACCGCGGCGGGCTTAACCGTTGCGATCCCATCGCTGGTCATGCACCGGTACTTGCATGGTCGAGTCGATGCAATCGTTGTTCGAATGGAGCGCGATGCCAATCAGTTGGTTGAGGCACTGGAAACGAAAGGGACTTCAACATTTCCTGCCGAGGTCGGACAGTGAAGTTTGTAAGGCGCGCGCGATTACCCGTAGACGCTAATTTAACACCACTCATCGATGTGGTTTTTTTACTCCTCATCTTCTTTATGGTGTCGACCTCGTTTACTCAGCAAACAGAATTAACCTTAGCTCTCCCGACTGCTTCCGGTGAGCCACAGGACATTGTTCCCGATTTGCTCGAGTTGGTTGTGTCGCGCGATGGGAACTATCGCCTGAACGGTTTTTCGGTGCCGGATGCCAGCGTGGAGTCAGTCAAGAATGCCTTGTATCGGGTTTCTAAAGGCGATACGACATTGCCGCTTGCCATCGTGGCTGATGCAAACGCCACCCATCAGTCTGTCGTGGCCGCGCTTGATGCGGCGGGGCAGCTTGGGTTTTCTAAGTTGAGTATTGCGACATTGGCACCGGAGGGCTAGGGTGTCCCGCTCCCTCGTCTTATTCAAAGCCCGCCTCGAACGCTTTCTTACGCAACGGTGGTATGCGCAATCGCCCGGAGTGCTCTGGCTTCTTTGGCCGCTAGAGTGGATCTATCGCGCTGTGATTTGGATGCATTTAAGACACTTACCTGAGAAAGAGAGTGTGCCACCGTGTATCGTGGTGGG
>DOVB01000140.1 GCA_003520285.1 Halieaceae bacterium | reverse complement strand
CACTTCTGTTTAATAAACAATGATATATTAAAATATAGTTGATTGAAAAATATTGTGCCAGCTTGGTCTCTACTGCTAACTACTGTCCCATAATCGTCCCAAAACCTCATCACCACTCCATCGAAAATTTTGCTTACTTGATGACTCATATTTTTGTCCTCACTGTAAGTAATTGGAAGGAACCTACCAGCTATTGATTTGGGCTACTCCAAGCGCATAGTGCTATTCAGCGTTTTATCACCCATGTTGTCGTTATTAGTTAGATATCGGCAATGGCAATCGAGTCTTGGCCAAAGCAACAACGATAAAACTCATCAGAAAGGGAAAATAAATATGTTCGCGTTAATCGATCTCACGTCATTGCTGTTTGTCTTGTTCTCATCCATCGCTGTCGTATTGGCGAGTGGTTCCAGTGGTAATTCCAAAGTTGGTTTGTTGCCTGCCCTGCCGGAAATTGGAATATTTGGAATGTATGTTGGGTTGTGATATTTTTCCATGTCGGTTCTGCCCAATTTGATAAAGACGGCGGCTACACTGGTGGCGTCGGAGGAGCCTAGCATCCCATGAAGAGCAACACGGTAATCTGCTTAAAGCGCGCGGCTTTAATTACCGTCTGGTCATTACTGAGTAGTTGTGGCGGCGGGAGCAGTAGCGAAGCACCACCCTCACCGGTGGTGACGACACCGCCGCCAGATCCACCCTCCGGATTGTGGATCAATTCCTCGTCAGGCGAGGGAATAGCCGCCTACAAGGGCAAGCTCACGACGCTGGTCACCACAGAACGCGCAGTCGCGTTTGCCGACGGTGCGCCGACGCAGGACAGCGCCGGAAGCGGGTACTCGACAACCTACACCCTCGAACCCCACACCGACGAATACGACATCGTCAAATACGACGGATCCACCCTCGCCATCGCACCGAGTCGAAGCGCATGTTGTTATATTCTGGAAGATACGGCACTACCTGCTGAGGACGCCGCAATTGCACCAGCGACACCACCCGCCGAAGCAGAAATCCGGCTCTTCCGAACAGCCCCTGGCTCGGGAGACGGCACCTTTCTCACTCGAATTGCGCTAGAGGACGGTTATCGGGCAGAAGGCATGTACCTTGCTGATGATATGCTGCAGGTACTGCTGTCGACGGCATGGTGGGGCGCTTTTGGCCCGCGCCACATTGAGCCCGGCTATTGGGAGTCCAGCGAGGTCAAGCTCCAAACCTACGACCTGACCGATCCCGCGCAACCGGCACTTCGTTATCAATGGTCTGTGGAAGGCGCGCTGGTTTCGTCGCGCAGACGCGCTGATCACATTTACCTCATATCACGGCATACGCCCATCATCGAGGGCCTGGTGCCCTACCCTTCCACCGAAGAGGAAATCGCCAACAACGAGACGGTCCTCGAAGAAGTAACTGATCAAGATATCCTGCCCGCAATCAGCCTTAATGGCGAAGCGATCAGCCCTCTAGCCCTCGACGATTGTTATCGGCAAGACCCCGAGCATCCGCTCGCTACGGAGCGGCCTGCCGACCCGATTATTACCACCTTACTGACACTGTCGGCCAACAGCGGCGAAGTGGTCGAGGCCGCCTGCGTGATGGAGTCCGTGGATGGCGTCTATATCGGCGATACCTTCATCGCATTGAGTTTTGTCGAGTGGCACAATGACGCTGACACAACCTTGATACATCTCTTGGACCGTGACGATTGGTCCTATCTGGGCTCGGAATCAATCAGCGGTGCGCTCTATTCCGGTGGCAACGCGGATTTTCGCATCAGCGAGTTTGAGGGCGCCCTCAGACTGATTACGACACGATGGACCGGCGAAGTCGAGGACCAGTTTCGCCATGTGCTTTATACCCTCGAGCCCGACGCAACCGACCCGGAGCTCTCGCTACTGGCCTCTTTAGGCGATAATAATGAGACCCGACTGGGTAAGATCAACGAGGACCTCTACGGCGTCAGATTTATGGGTCCGAGGGCGTATCTGGTGACTTTCGAACGCATTGACCCGCTCTATATCATCGATCTGGTGGACCCAGCAGCCCCAAAAATACTGGGCGAATTAGAAGTGCCCGGCTTCTCTGATCTCTTGCACGAGGTCAGCGACGAACTGCTGTTGGGCCTGGGATCCAGCGAGAACCGACTGCCAAAACTGGAGTTATTCGATATCTCGGATACCGCGGCGCCCGTATCACGCAGCTTGATCGAAATTGGGACGGGTTACGAGTGGGCCTATAGCCCGGCGCAATACAACCGCTATGCCTTTACCTATCTCGCGGGCGAGGAAAGTGACCGACTCACGGTGCCCTACTCTGCTGCCGGTAGCAAAGCTGACCGTTACGAACAGGTTGACCGAATCGCGTTATTTGAGATCAAAGACAAAAAAAACGCCCAACGCGCCAGCATCGCACCCGTTGGCGAAGTCACGCTGAGGCCGGGGTCAGTGAGTGACGATACCCGGGTCATCATCGATACAGATGCCCTCTATGTCGTGGCACAGAGTGAATTGATGAGCGGCTTCTGGAGTAACCCTGAGGCGCTACAAAGACGCCCTGCCGAGTAACAAGCGACTTTCAAAAAAGAACCTGCCGCCGGGTGTAAACCTCCCCTAATTAGTGACGTGCATAAATAGAGTTTCCTGAGATTCATGTTTAGCCAGATATTCCAAGGGCGTCAGATCTTCCAGGGAGTCATGTGGCCGTTCTTCACTGTATTCGCGGACCCAGTTTTGGGTCAGATCTCGTACTTCATCCAACGTCCTGAATACGTACATATTTAAAATCTCATCGCGGTATGTTCGGTTAAATCGCTCGACGTATGAGTTCTGAGTCGGTGTTCCAGGCTGAATAAATTCCAGCTGTATGTTGTGCTCTTCGGCCCACTCGGCTAAAGCTGTTGAAATAAATTCAGGCCCATTGTCCATCCGCAGCTTTTTGGGATAACCGCGCCAGGCAACGGCACGCTCAAGCACTCGAATCACGCGCAGTGCGGGCAGATTCAAATCAATCTCGATGGCCAGAGCTTCGCGGTTAAAGTCATCAACCAGATTAAACGTTCTAAAACGGCGCCCACAAAACAGGCTGTCGCTCATAAAATCCATCGACCAACAGTGGTTCGCGCGAGCTGGTACCGCCAGAGGTTCCGGATGACGAGTCGGTAACCGTTTCTTTCCTCTGCGGCGCCTGTTTAGATTAAGCTCACAATACAGTCTGTAGACACGTTTGTGGTTCCATACATGTCCCCAGCGCCGCAGAATCTTAAACAATTTACTAAAACCGTAAGCCGGATAACGCTCGACCGCCTCCTGCAGTTTAGCGATGACACCATCGTCACGGCTGGCATCAGGTGTATACCGGTACACTGAGTCGCTGATGCCAACCGCTCGACAGGCTAACCTTAAACTTGCTCCATGCACCTGACAGGCGTAATCAACAAGTTCGCGTCGAGCAGCTGGCTTTACAGCTTTTTTTCAATGATGTCCTTAAGTATCCTGTGCTCCAGGCTCAGCTCAGCAAACATCGACTTCAACCTGCGGTTCTCGTCCTCGAGATCCTTCAGGCGTTTTATATCCGATGCTTCCACGCCGCCATACTTTGCTTTCCAGTTGTAGTAAGTGGCATCAGAAACACTGTATTCACGACAAACTTCCTTTACCAGTCGAGCGCCTTCGACTTCTTTTAATATTTTAACAATCTGGCTTTCCGTGTAGCGC
>DOVB01000107.1 GCA_003520285.1 Halieaceae bacterium | reverse complement strand
AGATGAGGCTTTGCGCGGTGTTGGTTTGTCCCGACCAAAGATCCGCTATCTACGTGCGCTCGCCGAGGCGATCTTGAACCAGTCTCTGGACCTTGAGGTTTTGTCTCAGTTGTCGGACGAGGATGTTGTGCAGCGGCTCATCGCTTTACCTGGGTTTGGGCTCTGGTCTGCGAACATGTATCTCATCTTCAATTTACAGCGGCCTGACGTTTGGCCCATAGGCGATTTAGCGGTACGCGCCGGTATCAGCCGGCTGGTGGGGGCATCTTGCCGGCTCAGCGAGCGCGAGCTCGACCAGTGGGGTGAGCGATGGCGACCCGAGCGCAGCTCGGTTGCGCTGCTGGCATGGTACTTTTACGCATCTAAGGATTAGATGAACTAGGTGTGCACTCCCAAAAAAAACCCCGCATTATGCGGGGTTTTGAGTTGTTGATGTGAGGTCTAAAATTTGGCTGTAAAACCGAACCGATAGACACGGCCCAAAGTGTCATAAAGACTAGGGAATGTATTACCAGAGTTAGAACTTGTATCGCCCGCCTCGTTGCCGACTACAGGAGGTTCTTCGTCGAACACGTTGTCTACGCTCGCGCTAAACGTATACGTATCGTTTAGTGTGTATGATCCAAAGAGATCAAAGTAGTTCTGAGAATCAATAGAGCGAAAAGCTTCAAATACCGAATCACGCTCCACTGGCTCGATGCTGGTTTTTCCAATGTGTCTCCATAAGAGCGAAACAGAGTAAGCGTCTTTAGACCAAGTGGTACGTTGGACCCAACGTGTCTTAGCCAGTGGATCACAGCTCGTAGAGTAGTTTCCATTGCAGTCGATAACGCGAGAAAACTCCGAGCTTTGCGACTCAGCTGTTAGGTAATAATTGACCATACCATTAAAGTTAAGGTCGCCCATATCCCCTAGTGAAACACCAAAGTTAAAGCTTGCCTCAATACCTTCAGAACGAGCGCTCTTCAAATTAGTTGTAAAGCTCTCTAGGCCTGCACCTGAAATGGTAAGGTCCCCACCAATACGCTTGATTTTGGCGCATTCAGAAACTAGTCCGGCAACGTAACACGCGTCAAGAATCTCCTGTGCACTGAACTCACCGATCGTGTCTTCAATTTCAATATCGTAATAGTCAATCGAGAGTGAAGGGTTACTAAAGAGCGTCGATTCAGGGGTCCAAACGAAGCCCGCGGTAAATGTTTCAGCCGTCTCGACATCAGGTGGGTTGGTCTGATCACTACCTGAAATGAGACTAACTTGGCCTGAAATAACGTCCTGCACACTACCAACTTGTGCTGCCACCATGCCTGTGGAAATACAGAGTGCCTGCAATTCTGCCGAGATATTGCCGGCGTTGCCAATTGAACAAGGATCTCCGGTCGAGTTACCCAGTGATGTCACGACCGGTGACGCTAATTCGCCAACATTAGGTGCGCGAATAGCCTCCTGTTGCATAATCCGGAACATCAAAGATGATGATGGGGTCCAGTTAAGCCCGAGCTTCCAAGTATGCGCGCGATCCGCTACCACATCGTAGTCGGACGAGCGATACCCGAACTCAAGTGCAAGAGACTCGGCAAATGCCTTATTTGATACCAGCGGTAGTAATCCCTCGACGAAAAATTCGTCAACCATATAACCACCCGATATGGGTAGCTGATTGCCACCCGCACCACCTTGGCAGCTCGCGGGGGCGAGCTTCAAGCACTCATCGGGGTTGAAGGATGCAGACTCGTCACGGTGCTCAATACCGACTGATAGAAGCAGAGGGCCGTCAGCCAGTCGGCTCTGAATGAAGTTCACAGGGCCATCAGTAATCGCGCTGAACACGGTTTGCTCGTATTCTTCAGTATAAATTGCTATTGCTCGCGCGTAACCCGCCATTTCTGGTGTTATGGTGCCAAAGCCACCAAAAAGATTAATCGGGACACATGTAGAATCACCATTATTACACGTTACACCATCAAAGGTATCTAGCGCGTTCTGAATGTTGGTTAAATTTGTGTACCCGTCACGTATGCCCGTTCGGTTTGATTCGCCGTATTGAACAGACACATCATATTCCCACTCGGGTAGCAATTTCCCGAAATTACCCTCTAAACCAAAATTCATCTGCCAAAGCCCAGAATCAAAGCGCTCCGAACGGGCACCAAGCTCAACTGTTCTTCTGCGAAGTTGAACTAACAGGTAGTCTTGCTCATCGACTAAACCGTTAGCATTGACGTCTTCCCAATTTGGTGCGGCTCCTGTTGTTTTCAATAGGCCGTTTGAAAGAGCTGTATTACCGGCGTCAATCATAAACTGACGGGCTTGTTCGCCAATCAGTGGATTACGTAATGGCAAATTGAAAGTTGATCCAAATGTACCCGAGGGTGCCACTTGGGCATCAACGGTCGTGTTTGTGTAGTTCACAGATCCGTATACCGATGCATTGTCGCTAAGCTCTAGATCACCAGAGGCAAAAAAATTATATCGCTTCTGTGGCGTCTGGTAGAAGTTGTAGGGGTTAAAGTTGAACCTGCTACACTCGCTGCCTAGCGTTCCATCTTCTCTGAATTGACCCGATGTGCCTGCGCCACCGCCGACAATAGCGAAACGAGTCGGGATTGCTGTTGTACTGCCTCCAGCGGCAACAACATCTGGGCCACCACAGCCTGCAGGTGCCGCTAGAGGATTTTCACCGGCCAAAAACTGTTCGTAGTTGGCTCCTGAAGCGGTATCGATACCCAACAAGCCAAGCGGTCGCTGGCCTAAAAGAATCTGGTCACGGCTGTAGTAATCCATCGCCATAACCATATGGCCTTTGTCACCGGCGAACCCTGACCCAAAGATCAAAGACACGTTATCGGTGCCGCCATCACCCTCACCCGTCTCTGAGTAGGTTGTGGAAACTTCTAAACCTTCGAAGTCATCCTTTAAGATAAAGTTGATTGCGCCGGTGATGGCGTCAGATCCATATACTGCTGAGGCACCGCCCGTTACCAGGTCAACACGCTCAATAAGCGAAGAGGGAATCGTTGATACATCTACTTGGCCGTTAGTATTGAACGGAACCATGCGCTTACCGTCAAGCAAAACTAAGGTGCGCTGAGGGCCCAATCCTCTTAGGTTAATGGTGGCCGCTCCTGCAGTACCGTTATTGGTATTCGAGCCGTCACCGGGGATTACACCCGGGAGTGTTCTCAAGATCTTTTCAACTTGAGGCTCCTGAAAGAAATCAATCGTTTCCTCAGAAATCGATGTGATTGGGCTAGTAGACACCATGCCAGGCGCGCTGATACGCGACCCTGTTACCACAACCTCTTCGAGCTCTATGTTGTTTTCATTTTGCGCAAAAACACTTGCACTTAGGCCGCCAGCACTTAAAGCAACCGCTATTGTGAAGCTCAATTTCTTTTTCATTAAATTCATTTATGCGTCTCCTTATAGGTTTTTTTAAACGCACTACGCCCCCTACTCTGCGCATTACGACTACGCATGATGAGGTATGACTGTGGTGATGTATATTGACGCATGTAACATTTGTGTAATATTTAACAATTTTCCTTGGGCTGCGGCTTTATTCTAACCGGCTTATTCAATACGCTTCACCGCAACTGATCGCCCGCTGCTTAGCACGGTCATCCGCCACATTCCAAAGAATGAAGGCTCTAAGCGGACAGAATTGGTGCCTATATGTTGATAAGGCCGGCCATGTCTCTGTCTCCAGACCTGTCCGTTGCTTAACACAAATACAGTTTTGTCATCCCAGCCTGTAAAATCGTTTGTTACACTGGAAGTGAACGCAGTTCGTGTTTTCGCTGCATCAAATTCTGAGCGAATTTCGGTTTTCGCTTTTTCAAAAGTGGCGGCAACATGTGCTGCAACCGCAGCGTTTAATTTGGTTTCTGGAATCGTAGCTAAATGACATTTAGTACTTTGTTCTGAATCTGATTGAAGATACTGTTTGGATGCTTCAGGTTCTAGACATCTGACTCTGCTAACAATGGCTTGTTTTATTACCCAGAAATACAATTTCTCGAGTTCGTCAGCCGATAATTTTTGCAGGCCTGTCTCCTGGTACTCGGTCTCTGTCATTAGCGCTTTTATTGTCGTGCCTGAATCCGATGTTGCGGCGGTTGTCCATAGAAGAACAAATGAACTCATCGCGATTGCAAATGCTTGCCTTGATTTAACCATATTCGTTAGCTCTATGCGTTATTTACCAGTTCCATGGAATTATACCCATTACCATTTTATTGTCCGCTTAAGTCAACACCTAAATGTTCTTATTAGAGCCCCAGATGCTGTATTTCTGGGGTAGATGCATGTGCATCAACTTGAGTAAGGCTGTCTAATCGCTTCGTAGTAAAAGAGCTCTGTATGTGACTGACTTCTAGTCTCTTAGGATTTGATTGTACTGCCACAAAACAGAATAAGCTGGTTTAACGCCCTAGATGTTGAGCATGGAAGCGCAGATGGTCGTCGATAAAAGTGCCGACAAAAAAATAGCTGTGATCGTAGCCTCGATGACGACGAATAATCGCTTGGTAGTCAGCCTGTACACAGGCGGATTCAAGCTCATCAAGGAGCAGTTGCTCATCAAGAAACTCATCGGCCAGGCCTTGGTCGATTAGCATAGGAAGCTCTGGTGCGCCGGCTTCAATCAGAGCGCAAGTGTCGTATTTACTCCACTCCTCTTCATCCTCACCTAAGTAGGCTTGAAAGGCTTTTTGACCCCACGGGCAGTCCATGGGAGCACAAATGGGGGCAAAAGCGGATACTGACTGGAATTGGCTGGGATTTTTGAGTGCAATAGTGAGCGCGCCATGGCCTCCCATCGAGTGGCCTGATAGGGCCATATTATCGGTATCGATAGGAAAGTTCTGACTGAGTATCTCGGGTAATTCAGACACGATGTAGTCATACATCTGGTAATGAGAGCGCCAGGGATGTTCGGTGGCATTCACGTAGAACCCCGCACCCAAGCCAAGATCAAAGCCCCCGGCTGGATCATCAGGCACATTGGGCCCGCGAGGCGATGTGTCGGGCGCTACCAGCGCTATACCTAACTCAGCAGCAAGGCGCATCGCGCCGGCTTTTTGCATGAAGTTCTGGTCGGTGCACGTTAATCCTGACAGCCACAGCAGCGCGGGAACATCACCTTCGGCAATTTGCGGCGGTAAGAATACGGCACAGGTCATATCACAGGCGGTCATATTAGATGAATGCTGAAATCGAATGTGCTCGCCAGCAAACGAGGCGTTACGAGAGATGACCTTAATCATAAAGCACCACCGAGCGAATACTTTTACCCGCATGCATTAATTCGAAGGCCGTGTTGATTTCTGCAAGCGGCACGGTGTGCGTAATTAAATCGTCGATATTAATCTTGCCTTCCATGTACCAATCGACAATTTTGGGTACGTCGGTTCTGCCGCGCGCCCCCCCAAAAGCACTGCCGCGCCAGGATCTGCCAGTGACGAGTTGAAAGGGCCGTGTTGCAATTTCTTGACCGGCACCGGCAACCCCGATAATACAACTTTGGCCCCATCCTTTGTGGCAACACTCTAACGCATCGCGCATCACTTTAACGTTACCGATACATTCAAAGCTGTAATCGACTCCGCCACCGGTCATTTGGACGATATGGTCAACTAAGTTGTCGCACTCGCTTGGATTGATGAAGTCAGTCATGCCAAAGTGGCGACCGAGCGCTTCTCGCTCTGGGTTTAAGTCGACCCCGATAATTCGCGTGGCGCCTACCATTTTGGCGCCCTGAATCACGTTGAGGCCAATGCCACCTAATCCGAATACCGCTACGGTTGAGCCGGGCTCGACCTTCATAGTGAATGCAACCGCTCCAATCCCTGTGGTCACGCCGCAGCCGATGTAGCAGATTTTGTCGAAAGGCGCATCGTCGCGCACCTTTGCGAGCGCTATTTCGGGCAGGACGGTAAAGTTAGCAAAGGTCGAGCAGCCCATATAGTGAAGTATAGGCTTACCGTCTATGCTGAAGCGGCTACTTCCATCGGGCATCAGGCCTTGACCCTGGGTTGAGCGAATGGCTTGGCAGAGATTGGTCTTGGGGTGAAGACAGTAATCACATTCACGACATTCGGGCGTATACAGGGGAATAACGTGATCACCCGGCTTTAAGGAGGTCACGCCAGCGCCAACCTCTCTCACAATGCCCGCGCCCTCGTGCCCTAAAATGGCAGGAAAGGCGCCCTCTGGATCATCACCCGACAGAGTGAACGCATCGGTGTGACACACTCCGGTGGCTTTTATTTCAACCAAGACCTCGCCGGCTTTTGGGCCCTCTAAATCAACCTCGCAAATTTCGAGAGGAGCGCCTGCGTGGAAAGCTACTGCCGCTTGAGTTTTCATTTGATACCTCTCAGTTTTGTATGACTCGAAGGCTCCGGTGTCAAAGACGACAACCAGATTCAAACCCAACCGTTCGGCTGATAGGCTTTATGATACGCTTTCATACCAAGCGCTTTGCTGAGGACATCGACATGATCGGGGAGGATATTTAGCACGTTCATGGCCCGCTCTGTAGATTGGTTTCTTCTCGATTTGGGGCGAGCTTCAGAGGCCCCGTCTTGGTCAGTTATAGGCGCGAAACCCATGCCGTATAGGATACACTCGTAGCTCTCATGATTCCAAAGCGCGCCTGTATCGATAGGAAGGCGTCCGCCAATGTGTGAAAAATCAAAGAGTGATTCATAGGCCTCCATGCCATTGAACCACTGATCCTCAAAATCATGCGCGGTTGGTGGCTTGGTTTTCCACATAGCGAGTTTTGCCTGTAAACGTGGATTAATGCGCTCCGGCTTTTGGACTTCACGCCAAAACGCGGTATCAGTTCGTTTGGTGAGGCAATAGTGCATGTTGATAAAATCGAGGATCTCATAATAACGGTTTGCCATAAGACGGTTGTAGCGATCTGCCAGATTTTGAACGGAGGCTTTGTTCGCAGGCCAATGCTCAGCAAGTAACACAGCGCCAAGGTCGCTTAAGTAGAGCCCCGTTGACTCAAGGGGCTCGATAAATCCGCCTGATAATCCGATGGCGACACAATTGGCCTTCCACAACTGATGGCGCCGCCCTACTTTGAAAGGTACAGACCGCACAGAAATGTCTTCTGTTCCTTTACCCTGATAGGCGCGCAATTCGGCTTCCGCGTCATCTTCACTGATGAACTGGCTTGAATGAACATAGCCCACCGAGCGTTGATTCTGCATGGGGATGTCCCACGCCCAACCGTTGGAGAGTGCGGTTGCGGTGGTATAGGGGCGCACCGTGCCTGGGTAAAACCGTTCATAGGGCAAATGCATGGTCACGGCCCGATCGCACAGCAGAAACTGCGAATAGTCTTCAAAGCCTACGCCCAGCGTTTTGCTGATTAGGTGCCCGTTAAAGCCGGTGCAATCTAGGAACATGTCGGCATGCAGGGATTCAGTGCGGTCTGTTGAAACAGACTCAATCCAGCCTTCAGTGTCCGTTGCAACGCTCACGAGGTTCGCTTGCACGTGCTCCACGCCTCGCGCTACCGAGAAGTCTCGCAAGTAGTCCGCGAACTTTTGCGCATTCATGTGGTAGGCGTAGTTAAGCGTTGTGGGGACCGCCTGCTTGCGCAAAATAATGGGGGCAAGATTGGCTTCGCACACGGCGGGTTGCACGGCGCAGGTGTCCATGAACCGCATCGAACGATCGCTCTCTAGCCAGCGTTCGCCTGACAGATCTAGCGGTCTTTCCCGCACACTCGTAAATGGGTGGTGGTAGTGAGAGCCGTCATTCTCTGCCCAGTTGCAGTATTTGATCGACTGCTTGAAGGTTGCGTCAGTTGCGCGCATGAATTCGACCTCGGGAATACCTATGACGCTAATCAAATGACGCATGGAGGGGATAGTCGCTTCGCCGACAGAGATCCTGGGTATGTCGGGTGATTCCAGTAGTGATATTTTGACCTTCATGTTCTGGCCGCGATCGTTTAGAGCACCGTTAAGATAAGCTGCTGTAATCCAACCGGCGGACCCTCCGCCAACAATCACTAAACTTCGCACCTTAAGCTCCTAAACGTTATTCATGTATCGGTCACACCGCTCAGACGAGCCATGTCGTTCACTCATACCCCAGGAGTTTGCGTAAGCCTGGCGCTGCATGGTCAACGAGGCGTTTCTGAACAGAAGGTAATTCTTTCGGAATTTCAAGTGCAATGCCAGACAAGTTGTCGCGGAAGGTGCCGCTCAGTTCAGGTTTGCTGCCCAGCCGGACGCGTTCCTGCCAGTCCTCAGGTAGCTTGCTATGCCCCATGGGCCTGATCAACTCTGAGAAAAAGCGCTCCGCTTCGATCGAATCCAAATTCTTAAGTTGAAGCAGTAAGTCTTCTAAACGAATTACCCTTGCCCTAGTGCCTATCCACGCGCTGCCATTGAGCTCGAAAATATCTTTTAGGGGCGGAGCTTTCTGATGGATGCCCCAAATCATTAGGTTCATGATTTCTTCCAGTGAAAGCTGCCCGCTTTTCAAGTTCTCCATATTGCCCTGAAAATTATCGGAGAGGAAAAAGCGCGTGCGTGCGAGCACCCAGTCATAGGGGTCACGGATCATCAATATGTGATATGCATCTCTTAGTGCAATGGCCGATTGATCTGAAAACAGCATATGCCCCCAGCTGAGCTTGGGCTCATTGGGGTTATAAGCATTCAAGTGCCTCTGCAGAATGGGTATTTGAATAAATGTATCGTTATAGTGCTGTTCTGCTGGTACGAAGGCGCGCATGATGTTCTTCATTAAATGCGTACCGCATTTAGGCACGGAGTTTAAGAAGGTGGGTCTGCTTATTCGCTCTCGGTTTAGTTTTCCGGTGAATTCTTCGAAACGATCTGCATCTAGATGAACGCGTGGCATGAGGCCCCCTGTCGCTGTTGCTCTTGATCTTAGTGAGCCGAACACCCAAATGCAAGCGGCACCAGCGGCCTTGCACCAGCGGCGAAGCGGTGTGATTTTTTTACAAAATATTCAGTTAAAGCTTTACAAGACACTAAAATATGATGAAAGTTCAAGAGATCGTAACATTTTTGTAATAAATTAGGGGCTCGGCTCTCCATTCGTGGAAGGTTCACACTAAGCGAAGCTCCTCAAAACAGAGGGAGTATGGTGATATGTCAAAAACAGCCTTTGAGTACCGTAACCGAACACTGCTCAGTTTGGCTGTGGCCGCTGCGGTGGGTTTGTCCCCAATATCGTTTGCTCAAGAGAAAGAAGACGATGCGGAAGCGGATGCCAAGGAGAAGCTTGAAGAAGTCGTGGTTGTAGGTTCGCGCATCAAGCGTGATGGGTATTCGAGTTCATCGCCGATCGAGGTAATTTCGCCCGAATTGGCGACAGTGCAGGGTATCGCAGATGTAGGGTCGCTGTTGCAAAGTGCGACAGTAGCATCAGGTTCACCCCAGGTAACCGCGGCGATATCAGCCAATGGCGTAACCGAAGGCGGGATCGGTGCATCAACCATCTCATTGCGTGGCTTGGGTGCAAATAGAACCTTGGTCTTGCTCAATGGCAGACGTATTGGGCCTGCCGGTGTACGTGGCCAGGTATCGTCTTTTGATCTCAATTTGATGCCGCTTGTTGCAGTTGAGCGAATCGAAATTCTGAAGGACGGCGCTTCTACGATCTACGGTTCCGACGCTATAGCCGGTGTTGTTAACGTCATTACTCGCAAGGATGAGGGCGCTTCATTTGATTTCTACACTTCGCAACCAACTCGAAATGGCGGCGAGCAGAGCCGCTTGAGCTTGCGCTGGGGCAACAGCAGTGATCGAGTCAGCTTCAGTGTGATGGGCGATTATATTGAGTCCAAAGAACTGAAAAAAGGCGCGCGCCAATACTTTAATTGCGGACAGCAGTACTACTTTGACCCCGACACAGGTGCGCGATCAGATACCATTGATCCCCGAACGGGGCAGCCTTGGTGTAATGACTTGCTTTGGGGCCACGTTTGGATATACGACTATTCGGGTGGTGTCCCACGCGGCGCCAAAGCGCAGTTTGATAGAAATGGCGATTTGGCTGATTACATTCCTGGCTTCGACCCTGCTGTCATGGAAACACCCGCAGGCTGGTTCCCGGTTGCTTACGACGAGCCCTCTAACGGCGTAACGGATGCGGATCATCCCTTCCAAGACGGTGAGTCGTTGGTGCCGAGCACAGAAGTGTACACGTTATACGCGGACGCCGAGATTCAGCTCACTGACACATTGACGATGTACACCGAAGCTTTATTGAGTCAGCGCGAGACCTATGTGAATGGGTATCGACAGTTTTGGACCTACATTTATAACGAAGACTTTGATCTTAACTACTTCTACGGCTACGAGCCTGCAGGTAGCAGCCTTTCTACGGGCTGGCGAGGCCTTCAGTGGCTGAGCCCCACCCCTATTACTGATCACGCTGATGACAGCGTTGAGGTAACGTACGCGCGTGCACTTGTCGGATTTACGGGTGAGATAAATAACTATTCATGGGATTTGTCTGCCCAATACTCGCGCTCCAGCGGCGATTACTTTTCAGACCGAATCTACAATGACTCGATTCAAGATGGTTGGTTTGCTAACGGGTCTTGCGTCGGGACGCAGAGCTCGGTCAGAGGTGTTGACTGTATCGATCCAAGATGGTTAGACGCTGGCTTTTTGGCGGGTGATTTGAATGCCGAAGAGCGCGCTTTTCTCTTTGGTAGCGAAGCTGGCGGGACAGAGTATATTCAATGGAGCGTTGAGGGTTCGATTTCGGGTTCACTCTTTGACCTGCCCGCAGGAGAAGCATTGGGTGCAGTCGGTTTCCAATACCGTCGAGATGAGATAGAAGATGTGCCCGGCGACATTACCCTTGCTGGCAACGCCTGGGGTTCGACCGGGGCAGGAATCACTAAAGGTGATGATGCAACCAAGGCCATTTTTGGTGAGATAGAGCTCCCACTTTTGGCTGATCTGCCCGGCATCCAGAGTCTTACGATGAATGCGTCTGGCCGATGGACTGATGTTTCATCATTCGGCAGTGATACGACCTATAAAGTGGGTTTAAACTGGGAGATCACGCCTACGGTGCGGGTTCGTGCGAGCAATGGCACCTCTTTCAGAACACCCGCGTTATTTGAACTCTACCTCGCTGATCAAACGTCTTTCATAGGCCAGCGGAGCATAGATCCGTGTATTGGCTGGGGGCAGGCTTTATTGGCCAACCCTGGTTACCAACGAATCGCAGATAATTGCGCGGCAGACGGGATTCCAGATAATTTCTCAGGTGCTGCAATTTCTGCAACAGTCGTGACCGGGGGGGGGTTGGGTGTTTTAGAAGCTGAGACGTCTGAGGCCAAGACGATAGGGATTGTCTGGCAGCCCGAGTTCGCTAATTTGAGTGTGTCGGCGGATTACTTCGACATAAAAATCGAAGATCAGGTGTCGCAGCTGGGTGCGAGGCAGATTCTATACCAGTGCTATGATTCTGACTTTTTCCCCAATGATCCGCTCTGTGGGCAGTTTGACCGAGATCCATTGACTAATAACCAGATTACCGAAGTTCGAGACTCCTATCTCAATGTGGCGGAGCAGCGCAACCGAGGTTGGGATCTGGCGGCGACCTGGGTATATGAGAGCGATGTCGGTATTCTAACCTTTGAGACCCAGCACTCTTTCCAAATCGAAGATAAGGTTGCGCTTTTCGCTGATACGGAAGAAGACTACAACGGCTATATTGGGAACCCCAAGTGGACAGGTCGGTTCAGTGTGTCGTTGGATCGAGGCGCCTGGAGTGGTGTTTGGTCTGCCAATATTATTGGCAGTGCGGAGAACTACGACTTGGGCGATGGTGATAACTTAGCTACCATATATTCGGGTACTGCCACTGAGCGCGAAGTCCGACTTGTTCTGGATACCGAGCGAGTGATGTACCACAATGCATCGGTCGCGTATCAGTTTGATAATGGCTTAACTGCACGATTCGGTGTCTCCAATGTGTTTGATAAAACACCACCCTTATTATCTCGCAGTAGCCTAGTTAGCAGACAAGGAAACTCAGCCTTCTACAGTCAGTATGACTGGGAAGGTCGAAGCTACTTCTTTAATGTTCGTTACGAGATCTAGGGATATAAGGCCACTGTGAAAAAGGCCGCTCAACTCTGTTGCGCGGCCTTTTTTGCTATAGACTCATCGAATTGACACGACTGTAATCCGAAATCTTTGTTATTTAAGCTCTATTTTTCTTGAGCTCGAGTGCTCAACTTGTAAACTAGCTACAAAATCAATCGATACTGGGTGAGATTTATGTTTCTTAAGAATAATGGAGCTCTCCAAGCCCATGTTCCTTTACTTTTGGTATATTTCCTCTTGGGTATAGAGCTCGCTTACTCCAACACGGCAATAGATCCCTTTGCTAAGCATCCGCAGTACTCTAACGTTGAATTGTCGCCCGACGGACAGCACTTGGCTATGAGCGCAGAATTTGAGGGCGAACCGCAGATCGCAGTTTTAAGCCTTAAAGACCGCAAACTCTCTTCTCTTATTAGATTCAGCCATACCTCGCAGCCCGGGGCTTTCGAATGGGCCAATAACGATCGCTTAGTGGTATCTTTGGCTTTTCGAAGCGGATTGAGCGAATCTCCCTTGTTTACGGGGGAGCTCTATGCGATTAACCGAGACGGCACCCGCGGCAAGCATATTTTCGGACGTCGAGCTGTAGAGCCAAGATATGCTTCGGGCATGATGCTGGAAGCCGACGGCGATGACCATATATTGGTGCAGGTATATCCATGGAGTCGCAATAGTAGTGATCGTTTAACTGAGGTGGTGCGCGTGAACATTAACACGGGTAAGACTCGCCGTGTGGTGCGTTCTGATTTACGTGGCGCGAGCTTTTTATTGGACCGAGATCTTGAGCCACGCTTTGCGATTGGTGCTGACGATATGGCTAATCAGATCATTTCGGTGAAGCAAGTGGGTGAATTGGGCTGGTCCAATTTTGAATCACCTTTTGATAGCGATTCCACGCCGGTGGGTTTCGCGGACGATCCCGATAATGTCTATGTTCTGGGCGCCACTGAGCAAGACAAAGGGGTCAATGGCCTTTATCGCTACAATTTAAAAACCAACCGACATGAGCGGCTCTTCCATAAGGGTGACACCGACGTCCAGTCCGCAGCTATTGATGGTGATGGCGAATTGATTGGGGTCTCTACAGCTAAAGTCTACCCGGAATTTCACCTTGTAAATGAAGACCATGAATTAGCGGGTCTGATTGGGTCGCTCCAAGCCACATTTCCCAAAGATACTGTGACGATCACATCAACCACGAAGAATAACGACCATATTGTATTGGTTGTGTCATCACCAAATAAGACACCGGAATACTATTTGTACACGAGAGAAACTAATCGTGTCGAATTCTTGTTTGATGCTTTTCCTTGGGTTGATGACGCCATGCTTGCGCCAACCACCGGCTTCCAATTACAGGCGCGAGATGGCATGGCGCTCTATGGCTACCTGACTTTACCAAAAGGGCAGTCTAAAAACCTACCAATGGTGGTCATTCCGCATGGTGGTCCTCACGCACGCGACTACTGGCGCTATGACCCAATGGTTCAGCATCTTGCTACAGCTGGCTATGCCGTTCTACAGGTAAATTTCAGGGGGTCTACTGGGTATGGTCGTCCCTTTATGGAGGCCGGCTATGGCGAGTGGGGGCGTAACATCCAGCACGATATTATCGATGCAACACGGTGGGCGATTAAGGATGGCGTTGCGGACCCTGATCGTATTGCAATTTACGGTGCGAGTTTTGGTGGTTACTCGGCAGTTCAGGCTCCAATTTTGGAGCCCGATTTGTACAAAGCTGCGATTGCCTATGTCGGCGTCTACGATTTGGATCTTTTGTACACCACGGGCGACATTGAAACCACTCGCTGGGGCGCGGCCTATTTGGATAAAACACTTCCCACAACGGAGGAAGAGCGGAAAGCCCAGTCCCCCGTGCATCGTGTGAAAGAATTAAAAACGCCTCTGTTCATCGTGCATGGAGAGGACGATCCGCGAGCGGCGTATGATCACGCGCTTGCGCTTAAAGACGCGTTAGACGCGATCGATTACCCATATGAGTGGCTCGTTAAAGACGGGGAGGGGCATGGTTTTTACAACGTAAATAACCGTGCTGAGCTTAATGAGAGGGTACTGGATTTTCTTGCAAAGCATCTGGTAACTTCTGAAAGTTGACGGCTTAATTCAATTTGGGCTGCGCGACTACTCTCATTGGGGAAGCCCGCTCGGTGAGAGCGATAGCAGTGCGTGATTTTGTAATGGGTTAGGCTTTCTAAAATGAGAGCAGTAAACCAGAGATCAAACTTCGGGCGCCAATTTGTCGCGCAGTGCATAACATGGCATACCGCCCACCACTAGCGGCCTGAAACTACTTGGCCATCCGGAAGGGTTTGGATGTTCAGGATTAGTAAAGGCTACAGCGATTTCAGTATCGCTACTGATCGCTCAAGAGATGGTCCAATCTGAATAAGTGTCCATTGAAAGCCCGCAGCTTGAGAAGGCTCAGGCAAAATAGACTTCTTGGTTAAGATGCCCCCTAGCCCATATCCTCATCAATCGGCTCTGTTGTGATCATGTAGTTATTGATAGGCATGATCTTTGATGAGATGAGAGCCACAAGGTCGTCGAGATAGGCATTGCAGGCAAGAATCACTTTATATTCACGTTTACTAGTTCGCGGTGTTTGTCAATCTAGCCGATCCCATTGATTTTTCCTGTCCTTCAACGGTGTATTTTCATAACTTGTCGCGTCTAGTCGTCAGGCGGCTTATGCTAGGCCAGATAGTTATTTTAGTGGGTCTAGATGCAGACCTCGCGACGCCTTTTGTGGTTCGGCCGACGCACGATACTGAGAAATTGGGTCTGAGTTGTGCATAGCCCAGTATTATAAGAGGGCGGCGCGGCTCGCACCACATATGCAAGATTATTAAAAAATTAAGCTAATTTGATTGGTTAATTTATCCATACCCATACGTCTTTGATTGCGAATTATTCGCGGCCTTACAGGCACGGAATTTGCGCGCTCTAACGCTGAAAATGCTTTCTTCTACAAAAGTCACGGTGCACAATCCCGCTATGGACACAGAACTGCTACGCACATTCTTAGAGGTAAAGGCCACTCGACACTTTGGTCATGCAGCTGACAATTTGTACATTACTCAAGCTGCGGTGAGTGCAAGAATAAAACAACTCGAGATCTATTTCGGCGCGCCATTGTTTGTCCGCGACCGTCACAATATTCAGCTGACGCCTCAGGGCGAGCAGCTAGTGCCCCATGCCGAGGCTATTCTTATGTCGATCCTGGCCGCGCGTCAGGATGTTGCAAGGCGCGAGGGAGCAGGGCCTCGCTTGAGTATCGCAATTCGGGATGGGCTATGGGGGTCCCCTCTCGAGCAGCGCTTTAAACAACTGCGGCATGAACAAAGCGACCTTAACCTACAAATTCAAAATGTCGCCGGCAATACGATCAATAAGAAGCTCAGGGACCGGTCACTTGATGCGGCCGTCGTTTTTGGATCGAGTAGTGCGCCAGAATGGGAATCGGTACCCATCGGCGAACTAACACTCAAATTGTTTGCGAGCCATGGGATCGCCTCATTGGACGAGGCACTGGCTCGTCAATACGTTGACTTAGATTGGGGTGGAGGATTCGCTCGATTTCATGTTCGACATGTTGCCAAGCAGTGGATGCCATCGTTACAGACCAACTCGCTTACGGTGGCGGTTTCGGCCCTTCAAGAGGCCGCCGGTGCTTGCTTTCTGCCACAGAGTTGGACAGAGGTCTTAGGGGGGCAAGGCATTCATGTGGTGCCCGATGCACCGCAATTTAGCTCGCCTATTCAACTGCTCTACCACGAGCAAACCCGACAAGCAGAGTTGGTGGGTGTTCTGAGGCGCTCACTGGCTAACTTGTCGGTATGAATCAGCCCTTAAACCCGATCTGGCGTTGTTGCTGACGGCTTATCAGGGCTGACCATTTCAGAGATCATCAAAGCTCAGGTTGTAGTAGCCAAGCTCTTCGCGTAGACGCTTTTGTTCTAGCCGCAGCTCGGCTTTGCGACGTTTTTCGGCCAGCACTTGTTTTTCAGAGAGGTAGCTGGGTGGGGTGTCGAAGTCATCCTCTAATTCGATGCTATCGTCGTCGAAATCATCGAGAGAGTCGCTATCATTGCTGTCGTCATGTTTGGTCATAATTCACACACTCCAACGTTTGCGCTGACTAATTTCGCGTAATATCACTCTGACTTGCAGTGGAGTAAATCAAAAAATACTGTGCCACACGATAAATTATTTTTATGGTGGGCGAGCGGCTGATGTGGCGTCTTGCCATCGTATTCGCCCCAAAATACGGCTCCTCCATGAGATGCACCAACCACTCACCCACAGGCTCGAAGCAACTCACATGCCAAGCGCGAGAAAGACCAAGTAAATGCCAGAGAGCATAAGGATTAGCGGACTTTGTGGTGTCTATTGAAGTTGTCAGGTTCAATCAAGTCAGTGAATGATGGTCGCGTCTGAGGGTGTCCGCGGACAAAAGTGTCCCACTTTCGGACACTATTCGCTGCGCTAACAGGGCCGGTGATTCAGATGGATCAGAGCAGTCGATACGCAGATCAGCCCAGTGTTGATAAAGTGGTGTGCGTTCCCGATAAAGCTCGGCGAGGGAGCAGGCTTGATCTTTGGCAATCCCTCGTGGGGGATTGGCGCCAATCCGCTCCTCGATGAAAGATAAAGGTGCATCAAGATACACGATGGGTCCATATTGTCGGAGTTGAGCCATAATTCTATGGCTGTAGATTACGCTGCCCCCGGTGGCGATGACCTCATCGGCAAATGGTATCGCGGTAACAACGCGCTCTTCGATCGCGCGAAATTCAGTGGGACCCACGGCTTGCATAATCTCTTCCAGCTTTAGACCCTGGTCACGCTCCAGATCGTCATCAGTATCTCTGAAGCCAAGTCCTAGCAGCTCAGACAGGTATCGGCCTACGGTAGTTTTACCGGCACCTGGCATACCAATGAGTGAGACGCAGGCTGACGTGGGTAACATAGTAATCCTTGCTTGGGAGGTGCAGTGAATCGACGAGTTTACCGGCTTTGTGATGCGGGCAGAATATGACTTGACGTGTTTTTATGACTTTATTCTCTTGCGCGTACCGCCGAGCCTAAGTAGTCTGATCGCCTTCATTAAGCAGGATGACTTCATGGCATTGCGCAGCGTACCACTTGAACCTTTACACCGGTCTTTACAGGCTAAGCTGGTTCCTTTTGCCGGCTACAACATGCCGGTTCAGTATCCCTCCGGTATTATCAAGGAGCACCTCCATACGCGAGAGTTTGCAGGCTTGTTTGATGTGTCGCATATGGGTCAAGTCCTGATTCAAGGAGATACGGCTGCGCTGGCGCTTGAATCACTGATGCCCGCTGATCTGGTGGCTTTGGGTCACCATCAACAAACTTATTCTTTGCTGACCAATGAGCAGGGCGGCGTGATCGATGATCTCATCGTCACTCGCTGGTCCGATGATCAATTTATGCTGGTGATTAACGCGGGTTGTAAAGAGAAAGATCTCGCGCATCTGCGCACTCAGCTGAAAGGGGTGAGTATCACAGAGCTGTCAGAGCATTCTTTGCTCGCCTTGCAGGGCCCTCACGCACGAGCCGTGCTCACTCGGCTTTTTCCCACCGTGGACCAATTAGCTTTCATGAATGGTATGTGGGTCAGTTTTCAAGATGAGCCACTGTATGTCACTTGCTCTGGTTATACGGGTGAGGATGGATTCGAAATTTCGGTGCCTAATCACGCGGTGTTAGCCTTTGCAGAAACTTTACTGGCCTGCGATGAGGTGCTCCCGGTCGGTTTAGGCGCTCGTGATTCGCTGCGCTTGGAAGCCGGCCTGTGTCTGTATGGGCATGAGCTATCGGAGCAAAGAACCCCAATTGAGGCCGGACTTGCCTGGGCTATTGCGAAGGATCGTCGAGTTGGTGGCGCGCGAGCCGGTGGCTATTTGGGGAGTGATATCATCATGGCTCAGAGTGCTGCCGGCGTGGCAAAGCGCCGCGTCGGTCTGAGTGTTGTCGGGAAAAGGCCTGTTCGGGATGGTGCCGTTATACTGAACAGTCGCAATGAAGCTGTGGGCGAAGTGTGTTCCGGAGGCTTTGCTCCGAGTCTTGGTGCGCCGATTGCTATGGCATATGTGCACGCCGAATACACAGGCGTAGGGAATCGGCTGCGAGTGGATGTACGCGGTAGTCTGATAGAGGTGCAGGTCACGGCAATGCCATTTGTTGCGCAGCGATATTTTAGGGGTTAATGCCAGTAATGGTGAACCACACACCGAGGGTAAGACATGACTATTTTATACACTAGCGCGTTCGCACTGGCTCGTCAGATCAAGACTCGTGAAATCAGCTCTGTCGAGGTGGTTAACTTTTTCTTGGATCGACTTACGCGATTCAATCCGGCTTTGAACGCGGTCGTTGTCCTCGATAGTGAGCGCGCACTGCAGCGGGCGGTCGAGGCAGACGCTGCTGCTGCTCGCGGCGAAGATTGGGGGCCACTCCATGGCGTACCCATCACCATCAAAGATGCATTAGCCACTAAAGATTTGGTCACGGTCGGCGGTATACCAGATCGTGCAGGTCAAGTGCCTGAAACAGATGCTGTCAGCGTAGCGCGTTACAGAGCTGCAGGGGCGATCATTTTGGGTAAAACCAATGTGCCTTTTATGAGTGCGGATCTGCAGAGTTATAACGAGGTTTACGGGGTAACGAACAATCCTTGGAATACTGAGCGCACGAGTGGAGGATCCTCTGGCGGCGCTGCTGCTGCGCTTGCGGCAGGTTTGTCAGCCTTAGAGGTGGGCAGCGATATTGGTGGTTCAATTCGGATTCCCTCCCATTTCAATGGAGTATTTGGACATAAACCCAGTTACGGTATTGTGTCCCAGCAAGGTCATATTCCACCTGGTCAATCGATTTTATCGGAGTCTGATTTACAGGTGGTAGGGCCCTTAGGCATTTGTGCCGACGATATTGCTCAGGCACTTGATGTACTGATCGGTGCATCTCCAATCGAGGCGAAAGCCTGGCGTGTCGAGCTCCCGCCCGCACGTTTTGATGATCCCAGTGAGTTGCGGGTTGCAGTTTGGGCTGACGATCCTTTTTGCCCCGTAGATGAAGACATCTGTGCTGCTATTCTTGCGGCTGCAAAGTCGCTAGAGTCGCTCGGCGCAACAGTGGATTACTCTGCTCGACCGAGCTTTGATGTAGAGGCCAATCATCGCACCTATTTGCACCTATTAATGTCGGTGATGGGAGCGGGGATGCCGCAGTCAGTGTTTGATATGGCGGCTGGTATCGTGGCTAATGCCGACCCAGAAGATCACTCAGATGGTATCGAACAGATGCGCGGTATCGCGATGTCACATCGCGATTGGGCGAAGGCTTCTGAGCAACGACTGCAGAATAGGGCGGCTTGGGAGCACTTCTTCCAAGAGTTTGACGTGGTTCTGTGCCCCTGTGCGATGACTACCGCGTTTCCCCACGACCACACTCCCGATATGTCCGCACGCCGTTTGCTTGTGAATGGCATCGAGCGTCCGTACACCGATATTATGCGGTGGTCTGGTCTTACATTGAATGCTGGTCTGCCGGTTTCGGTGGCGCCTATTGGCCTGAGCCGTGAGGGCCTTCCAATGGGCGTTCAGATTGCGGGGGCGTACCTAGAGGATAGAACGACCTTGGCAGTTGCAAAATTATTGGAACAGCACCATCGAGCCTTCACGCCACCTCCTGGATATGATCGTTAAACGGCGATCCAGGATTGGCTAACCAAGATGGTCGAGCCCTTATAAAGGGTTGCTTGATAACATCGGCCGGCCTCGAGAGGCCCTACTCCTGCGGGGGTGCCGGTCATAATGATGTCGTGGTCGGCCAAGCTCATGAAGCTGCTCAACTCAGACAGAATGACGTGCGGCGGGTATAACATCATGCTGATGAGCCCCTTCTGTCTAAGATCGTCGTCTACATGAAGCGTCAGGCTCAAGTCATTCAGTTCATCCGGCAGTGGCACGAACTCGCTAAATAGGGCCGATCCGTCGAACGCTTTCGCCCGCTCCCAAGGCAGGCCTTGCTGTTTTAGTCGCCCTTGGGTTTCCCGCTTGGTCAAATCAAGACCTAGGCCCACGGCAACAAGTTTATGGTCGCAAATGCGAAAGCATATTTCGGTTTCGTAGTGCACAGGCTCGTCTCGATAAGTCTGTAAGACGGTCGTGATTGCCGACGGTGGTTTTAAAAAAACGGTCATATCGTCGGGCTTAAGTCCGCCCATTTCTTCGATGTGATCGGCGTAGTTTTTCCCGATACAGACCACTTTACTTGGCGCTGGTACAGATTGAGTCATTGCGCTTGCGTCCCTATCCGCAAATTAAGTGCCATACTGTACGCCTTTTGTATCGCTAAATCACTCGCCATAAATCCACTAGGCGAAGGCTTTAAGCGCCCGAAATTGATCTGTGAAGCCGCGCCGTTCGAGATGCTTTCTTGTGGGCTCGCCTGGCGCCAGATGACTGTCACATTAGTGTTGTAAAACCTTCAAGAGATTGACGCAAAAACGTCATTACCTGCCTATAGCGTGGCGGTGGGTCCACACCCACAACGCCATTATTAGGAGCAATTATGAAAACAATCACCACTGGTGTGAAAGCCATCGCTATTGCCGTTGCAACAGCGTCTGCTTGGAGTTATGCCGATACGTCGGCGATGGAAGAAATCATTGTGACGGCACAAAAACGAGATCAGTCAGTGCTCGATGTCGCCGCCACTATGGACGTTATTTCAGCCGAGTTTCTTGAAAGAACCAACACGACAGAGCTCGATGATTTGTCTCGTGTACTGCCGAACGTGGTCATCCAGGAGCAAGCGGTGAGTTTGCCGTCTTTCAATATTCGAGGTATTACCGACGATACCGCATCGGTTTCTGCGACTCCGCGAATCTCGGTCTATCAGGATGGGTTCGATATTTCGAAGAAAACGGTATCGAGCGCTGCATTATTCGATATCGCGCGAGTTGAGGTATTGAAAGGTCCGCAGCCTACGTTATTTGGTGTTGCTGCGGCTAACGGCGCCGTCAGTATCATTACCAACACGCCTGATACTGAATTCGATGCAAGTGCTCGCTTCGCGGTAAATACCGAAGCAGGGATCGAGACACAGGCAATGATTAACCTGCCCATCAACGAGCATAACGCAATCCGAATTGCTGGCATCTATCGCGAGATGGATGGCGTGATCGCGAACAACGCTTGTGGCGCGAACTCATACAATCCCTCAGGACAAATCACCGATCACACCGGCGCGAGTAAAAACTGCGCAGGTGGCGATTTGAATGGCGTATCGGTTCAGGCGCTCCGTGCCAGTTGGAAACTGAGCTATGACAACTGGGATTTGGTGACGCGGGCTGCCTACGAGTACAACGACCAGCCCGGCATTGCCTTTAAATCAGGTTCTATTGCTCCTAAAGTTGGCGATACTAGCCCCTTCAGCACGGCAGAACTTGGTTTTGGTTCTGAACTGGGCATCGAGCGCGAGTTAGGCAGTGTCGATCTTACTTTGAACTACCGTTTTAGCGATGCGCTGGTCGCGAGCGTAGATGCTTATTATAAAGATGTGGAGTTAAATGAAGCTTTCGACGCTGATGGCACGGGTCTGCGGATTCAAGATGCGTACTTCGATAACGACGCCATTTTATACGGAGCGTCTGCTCGGCTGGTATTCGATGACGGCAAGCGATTCGCAGGTTTTGTGGGGCTTTCAAACAGCCAAGACCAGTCAAAGTTACCGTATTACGTCATGGTTGATCCGTGGGTTCGCGGCACTTTTGATGCAGTAAAAGCGCAGCTTGAAGCGGCTAATCCAAATATCCCGCTGAATCAGAATATATCGACCAATGCGTCGCTGGCAGAGATCGAAGCACTGCGCAGTGCTTTAGTGTCGAGCTTATTCAATGCCGATGGCACAGTCATCTCGAACCCCAACTTCCCCTCCTCTATTGTGCAAGGCCCCTTCACTTTCGAAGCGGAGCTGGATATTAGCTCTTTGGTTGCGGAAGGCTCTTACCAGCTTACCGAGCAATTGAATGTGACAGCCGGTCTCCGTTACCTGGATGAATCGCGCCTCACTCGCAACTTTGGCGCGTTTGAAGCGGAGAAAGAGTTCACTGCGACGCTACCTCGGTTCGCGCTGAGCTATAGCGTGAGTGATGCGCTATCTCTGTACTTTAACTATGCGCAAGGTCGTCGTTCACCGGTCGTGGATCCGAACTTTGGGGCAACGGTGGTGACCAAAGCAGAGACTGTCGACTCTTATGACGTGGGCTTTAAGTACATGGGTGAGCGTTGGTCACTATTTGCTGCCCTGTTCACCTACAAGTATCAAGATTACCAGCAGAGCTATACCGATGCAGTGACACTACAGAGCTTTACCGTCACCGTCGGTGATTCCACCATGTCTGGATTTGAAGCCACTGCCCGATTTATGCCGAGCGATACATTGTCCATCAGTGCGAGCTTGGGATTGCTGGATGCGACCTTTGCTAGCAAAACGGATGACGGCCAGGCATTTGATTACGCTGGCAATCAGTTCCGTCTGGCACCAGAAGTCTCGGGTTCACTGAATGTGAACAAGCGAATGAGTTGGTCTGAGTGGACGCTCGATTGGGATCTCTTGATGTCTTACCAATCCGAAGTTTTCTTTGAAAGCTCAAACTATCCCGGGTTGTCGCAGGATGCCTACTGGATGGTTGATGCTTCAGTCATGTTGAATCGAAGCGGCTCTGCTCTGAAATATGAGCTGTACGCCGATAACCTGTTCGATGAAGAATACCTGATTGATGCGGGCAACACCGGTGGCGGTCTGGGTATACCCACCTACGTGCCTGGCATGCCGATGATTGCCGGTTTTAGAGTGACTATGGACTTCTAGTTCTAAAGGCGATTAAACAAGCCCCCCAACGCGTGAGCCTTGGGGGGCTTTTTGCTTCAGCTGTCCTCGAATTTGCGCGTACCGGGGAAAGCTTTCAAGACGGGCGATTCGCTCACCGAGTATTGGCGCGAGAGCACAGTGGAGACGTAGCGGAACTGTGATTCGATGCTACTTGGCGTTAATGTCAGCAACGCCCACCCGCGTTGCGAGGTGTCTGTCGCCACCAGTTCGCTGCTAGAGTCCATGAGCGCTTGTCGGGTGGTCGCGACCGG
>DOVB01000071.1 GCA_003520285.1 Halieaceae bacterium | reverse complement strand
GATATGTCCCCGTTCCCCTTGTACCAGGGTAGTGAAATCATTGAGCAAGAAACCGACCAATCTCTCTTAACCGAACGCTACACAGCTTCAGCAATTGAATTTATTTCATCCAACCGAGAGAGACCGTTCTTTTTATATCTCGCACACACATTCCCACATATCCCTTTGTTCGCCTCTGCTAAGTTTGAGGGGCAGTCCGAGGCAGGGCTTTATGGGGATACCGTAGAAGAGATCGACAGTAGTTTAGGTAAGATAATCAACGCACTAGAAAAATACAGTTTAAAAGACAATACACTGATCATCTTTACATCAGACAATGGCCCATGGTTTGAGGGATCAAGTGGTGATGCGCGAGACAGAAAAGGAGGCACCTGGGAAGGTGCTTATCGCGTGCCCTTCATTGCCACTTGGCCGGCAGTATTACCGAGCGGGACCGCATCCAATGCTGCCGTGACCGGATTAGATCTGTTCCCCACTATTGCAAACATCATCGGTAGTTCAAGTCATCTAGACAATCAAGTCGACGGCGCTGATATTATGGGTGTTTTAAGAGATGGCGATAGCACCCCTCACGACCATATTCTATTTTTCAATGAAGACCAGATATCAGGCATACGCTTAGGTGAATGGAAGCTACTAGTGCGAGCCTATTACAAGACCTACGATGTACCCTTGGCAGAACTCTCCTATCCACTGCTGTTCAATTTGGCGCAAGATCCGGGGGAACGATATAACTTAGCCATGAAATATCCTGCTCAAGTCACGTCAATGATGGCGCTAATTGAGAATGCCAAAGAGCGCTTGGCCATTCCTCCAGCCCCTTCGTTTCCGTAGCGGCCGGCTTTGCTATCCGCTCGGATAATGAATTGACCAACCGAGCGATCTGCGATAATCTGGATCTCATATTGAGAACACCGGACACCGAAGGCACCCTTTCAGTCGCGCGCGTCAGATAAATTAAAGACGGTAACAATATCGTCCTTTACTGATGTTGAGACCTTAACGTGATGGGCGTCGAAAATTCTACTAGGAACGCGACCAATGATTAACAAGCCCTCCTCCAAACACCTCTCCGATAGTGAAATAGATGCCACCGTCGCAAGCGTTATCGAGAAGGCAACACTTACCGAAAAAGTTGCCATGATGTCTGGCAAAGGGTTCCTAAAAAATCACCAAGAGAACGACAGACTATGGGGCGCAGTGCCTTATCGAGCTGGTGCGGGTTGTGAGCGTTTAGGCGTAGAGGCTCTGTGGTTCACCGATGGGCCTCGTGGAGTTGCCAGAGGACAATCAACCTGCTTCCCCGTAACTATGGCTCGGGGTGCAAGCTGGGACAGAGATCTTGAGCACCGAATCGGTCAGGTCATCGGATTCGAGACAAAGGCGCAAGGGTGCAACTTATCGGGTGCCGTATGTATCAACCTGCTGCGACATCCGGGTTGGGGGCGTGCTCAAGAAACCTACAGTGAGGATCCCTACCTGCTTGGCGAGATGGGCTCTGCTCTAGCAACAGGTATTCAGTTCCACAACGTGATAGCCACCGTAAAACATTTTGCGCTGAACTCTCTCGAGAACAATCGATTCAAAATCAATATCAACATCACACAACGCACGCTACACGAAGTTTACCTTCCGCATTTTAAAAGAGTCATAGACGCGGGCTGCGCATCTGTTATGAGCGCTTACAACCGGATTAATGGAGACTACTGCAGCCACAGCCGCTGGTTACTTACCGACATACTCAGACATCAATGGAGCTTTAAGGGATTTGTTCACTCCGATTGGATACTCGGCGTCTACGATCCGGTTGCCGCGGCGGCTGGATTAGATATCGAGAACCCCGAGCCAGTGCATTTCGGAGAACGGCTTATGCAAGCAGTTACTGAAGGTCATATCGCAGAAGAAACCATTAACACCGCATGCACACGAATACTGAAAACACTACTTACGTTCAGCGCTGCAGAAGATCCATTACCTGACTATCCCGTCAGTCAAGTAGCTTGTGAGGCGCACATTAATCTTGCCCTGGAAGCGGCAGAAAAAAGTGCTGTGCTTCTAAAGAATAACACGCTGTTACCGCTAAAGACCCTTGATGTAGGTGTTTTTGGCCGCCTCGCCAGTATCGAGAATACGGGCGATAACGGCTCCTCTCGAGTCCGACCACCTTATGTCGTGACACCTTTGGCCGGTATCGGCAATGAATTGGGCAAACCAGACCTCGCTTTGGCGGGCGATGAATCCGACATATCAGATGCTGTAAGAGCTGCAAAAAATGTAGATGTGGCGATCATATGTGTTGGCCTGACTGCTGATAATGAAGGGGAATTCATCCCTGGGGATATCGACTTGGGCCAACTTAAAATGGCCGAAACCGATGGCATGATAAGAGAGCCTGTCGTGAGTCGTGGCGGAGATCGCGTCAACTTAAGACTCCCCCCAGAGCAGGTCAAACTCATTCAGGCGATTAGTGCTGTCAATCCGAATACTGTTGTCGTGGTTATAGCCGGCTCGGCGATCTTAATGGATGAGTGGTGTGCTGAGGTTCCCAGTATCATGCAGACCTTCTACAGCGGTATGGAGGGCGGTACTGCGCTGGCAAATTTGCTGTGGGGCAGAGTCTCACCCTCTGGAAAATTACCTTTCAGCGTGGCAATGACGGAAGATGACTATCCGTTCTTCGATCCATCTGCAAGCGAGCTAGACTACGGCCCTCTGCACGGGTATACCCTCTTAGAGCAAGAGGGTAAGACCGCGTTGTTTCCTTTTGGACACGGGCTAAGTTATTCACAATTTGGCTATCGGAGCCTCAAACTGGCGAAACGAAAGCAGACCATAGAAGCGACCGTCGCAATCACAAATACGGGTAGTGTCACTGCAACCGAAGTGGCGCAGCTCTATATCAGCTTCCCCAACTCAACCGTGCAGCGACCTAAGAAACTCTTAAAAGGATTCGAACGCGCAACATTAGCACCCGGTGAAACCCAATGCGTGACCTTCGATGTGACTCTTGAAAGCCTTCAATACTGGTGTGAAATCACTGAAAGCTGGCAATTCGAGCACGGCCAATATCGGCTATGGGTCGGTGGTAGTAGCTGCAACAACACATTAGTGTATCGTGATATCACTCTCTAACTCTGACTCAACAGGAACCTTACAAAAATCGGTGGAATCTGACCGCACCCCTCCAGAAATTAACTGACTCTCGACCTTAGAAGCGAACACGACCTGCCCGACTGGACAATTTGCTCGAGTTCAAGCTCAACTGGACCGGTCCAATCGTATTGATCCAGCCGGTCCCATCCTCATTGATGCGTAGGACCCGACTTGAAAAAGTAGAG
>DOVB01000276.1 GCA_003520285.1 Halieaceae bacterium | reverse complement strand
CTTATCCGGATCACCCCAGTATCAACGAGCAACGAGAACACTATTTACAGCAACCTGGGTTGTTTGAAGCCCTGTCGGAGCGCGCCAGTTGGTACCTTTATTACATTGTCGAGCAAGTGGAAGCGCGTGATCTTCCGATCGAGCTCGCACTACTACCCATTGTTGAAAGCACTTTGCTACCCGAAGCTATGTCGCACCGCAGCGCCGCTGGCCTGTGGCAGATCATGCCACGCACGGGCACGCATTTAGGGCTAACCCAAAACTGGTGGTACGACGGCAGACTTGATATCCGCGCATCCACCGATGCAGCACTTACTTATTTACAGCATCTGCACGATCGTTTCGATGGTGATTGGCTGCTGGCGTTATCAGCTTATAATGCAGGGGAAACCAGAGTTCGCAGAGCGCAAAGAGCCAATGCGAAGCGCGGTTTACCAACCGACTACTGGTCTCTCAGTCTGCCTCGCGAGACCAGACACTACCTACCGCGGCTGCTCGCCTTAACGCAAATCGTTCAGCAGCCAGAGCGCTATAACGTCACGCTGGCGACAGTTCCCAATCAGCCCGCCTTTGCGTCTGTACCGCTCAGCGGTCAGATTGAAGTAAAGCAGTTTGCTCAGTCGTTAGCGCTCCAAGAGCATGAGTTGAGACGATTCAACCCCGGCATTCTGCGCTGGGCGACCGATCCTAATGGGGTCAAAGAGGTGTTAGTGCCGATGCACACAATGGCGGATGCACACGCCATAGCTCAGTCAACCACTGCCGTGGCACCGGTTCAGTGGCATCGCTACACCATCAAAAATGGCGACAGCTTAATTAAAATTGCTCGCCAGTTCGGGGTCGAGGTCGCCTTGCTGAGAGCAGCCAACGATATTACTGGCAGCCTAATTCGAACCGGGAAAACGCTTATGATCCCGGTGGGAGATGGTACAGCACACAAAGTGGCGTCATCGGATGATCAGCGATCGACACTACGCTATACCGTCCGCCCGGGCGATTCGCTCTATAAGATCGCCAGTCGCTTTCAAACTAGCATTAGCAATTTAGTGGTCTGGAATGGGCTAGATCCCGCTGACTACCTAAAACCCGGGCAACGGCTCACACTGTTCCCATCGGAAACTTAACGCTCGAACCGAATCAGCGACTGAGTATGGGTCAAATACAGGCATACCTCTGCTTGCACCCCTCTGAAGCGCTCATACAAACTCCGATACGACTCAAGTTGTTCCCAATACAGGGATGCCATTCTGTCTTTGAACTCCTGCTCTGACTCCCCACTAGCCGGTTGACCCGTTTTAAAATCGACAATGTAGACTTCGGGTTTACTGACATGTCGCAATACCAGATCGAGGACACGAGTTTTAGGTTCGCCATCGATTTGCTCGACAATCGGAAACTCTGGCTCGCGAATCCAATCTGGATCGGTAAACAACCAAGGTGCGTGCTCAGAATCCGCGGTTCTCAGAATTGTTGCGGCAATCAGCTCAACTTCCTTCAAGGCCGATTCAACACTTAATCCAGATTCTAATAACTCCTTTGTAATTATCTGTTTTTTATTGTTTGTTAGGCGTGGAATCTCAGACTTTCGTAACGCAAACTCAAACAGCTTGTGAATCAGGGTGCCGCGCAGTGCCAAACCTGACTCTGTCGCTGATTCAGTGCCCAAGCCATTCACTTCGATACTACTGCGTTCGCACTGAGGAGACACAGAATGATGCCCCTGACGAGACACTCGCCGATATTGAGGCGGGCTTACGACGCTTTGCGGGGAGTCGTCAGAGGTCGGTGTAACACACTCCTGCCAGTGCACCTGATCCACCACTGCAGGCCAGATCTGATGTAACAGCGAGGTCGCTGCGGGCTTTGGCACCTCGTCATTAGTTGGTGTCGAAAAGCTGGCGGTGATGAGCAAAGAGCGCTTGGCCCTAGTAGCTGCGACATAGAGCAAACGCTTAGATTCCTCTAGATCGAGCATTTTGTTGCGGTGATGCAGCCAGTTACCGATGCCAGGGGCCTCTTCGGGCTCATTCTTAGTACATCCAATCAGAAAGCCGTAATTTGAGCTCGAGTTCACTTCGCCCCAAGCAAATAAGGGTCGACTTTCCGTTCGAGTGCCGCGAGCCGCCTGCACCAGTATGACGCGATCAAACTCTAAGCCCTTTGACTTGTGCATCGTCATAATGTCGACTTGAGCATCCCCTGAATGGCTCATACGATGAGACGACAAGCGCGCTTCAAGAGATTCAGCGGAGTCTATCAGGTCTGGAGAGGCCTCGATCAACTCGATCAATGCAGCGATCGCAAGCTGGTCGGATTGCGCGGAATAGATCATCGGGCCCAGCAATCCCTGCCACAGTGTCTCTAACCAAACACGCGTGTTTCGGCGATAACGGGTATCAATCGCGTATTGCAGAACACCCAGTACAGGGGACGCTTGTTGGGTGACATCAGTGGGACACTCAGCTGTTGATAGGTAATGAGTCAGACCCTCTATCAGATCGCACTGTTCATGGCGCTCCATCCAGTCGGTAAACGCCGTCAGCTCTGGTAGCCGAATTCCACACCACGGCGCACGCAAGACCGATAAGCCGGCATGAATATCGGTCGGATCAGAGAGGAGCCGCAGCGCGTTACACATATCGACAGCGGCGACCGAATCCAGCACAGCACTGATATCAGTGGCACCGACGCGTATACCGGCAGATTGCAGGGCTAGGATGATCGGGCGCAAATGGCCTCTGGAGCGCCCCAGCACCGCAATACTGTCGGTAGAGCTCGTCGAAAGCCAATGTTGGACCTGAGCGACAACCGCCGCACATTCTGCAGTACTGGCCTCGGTGCCATGAAATCCTAGAATAGTGACCTCGCCGCCCGAGGATTGTTGCGGCTCAGCGATGCTTGCCTGCACCCTCCGTTGTTGCGCGCGTCCTCTGGCGTCGGTGTCGGCAAAGACGGAATTTACCCACTCCACGATTTCTCGGCGAGATCTAAAATTACTGCTGAGCGCAGCAGGCTCGGGTATTAGACCATTAAATCCGGCGTCTTGTGCTCGGATAAAAAGATCAACTTGCGCTCCCCTGAACCGATAAATGGACTGCATTGCATCACCCACAAGAAACAGAGTGTTAGGTGCAGCGGGATTGCTATGATTATGTTCCTCCCAGCCCCTAGTCAACCGTCTGACCAACTCATACTGATGGGTTGAGGTGTCCTGAAACTCATCGACTAACAGATGTTTGATTTGATAATCAAGTCTCAAAGCCAGATCACTGGGCGCGTCATCAGGCCCCAGCGCGTCGAGTGCCGATGCAGCGATTTGAGTGAAATCAACCGACTGTCG
>DOVB01000077.1 GCA_003520285.1 Halieaceae bacterium | reverse complement strand
CCGATTTTATCGTAGCAACTCGACATGCGGCGCACGATGCTGGCATAACCTTATTTGATATAAATGATCCAGACCAAGGTATTGTTCACGTAGTATCACCCGAACAAGGTATTGCTCTACCTGGTAGCACTTTGATATGCCCCGACTCTCATACCTGCACCCTTGGCGGACTTGGAGCGCTAGCCTGGGGAGTCGGCTCGACAGAAGCAGAACACGCCCTCGCAACAAGCACTTTACGAGTTCAGCGCCCCAAGAATATGCGCATTCACTACATCGGCGAAATCCCTGAACACCTTAGCGCCAAAGACATTATCCTTGCCACTATTGCTAAGGTTGGGGCGGGCGGTGGCGCCGGACACGCGGTTGAATTCACGGGCGCAGCCATAAGCTATCTAAGCGCAGAGGAGCGCATGACGCTATGCAATATGGCAGTTGAGCTCTCCGCATTCACTGGCCTAGTGGCTCCTGATGATTTCATCATTGACTATGTAAACGGCCGTGCGTTTGCTCCCAAAGGCGACGATTGGAACAAGGCGTTCCAGCACTGGAAAACGCTACACAGCGATGCCTCAGCGACTTTTGATCGAAAATTCGAAATTGATCTAACGACAATCAAGCCACAAATTACGTGGGGCACAAGCCCCGAGCATTCCATTGGTTTTGATGAAGCTGTACCTTCAATAAAACAAGCGGCAACGCCAGCACAAGCCCAAGCGTGGTCACGTGCTCTACAATACATGGACATGAAAGAAAACAGTAAATTAAGTGACTATCCCATTCAGGCTGCTTTCATTGGGTCTTGCACCAACAGCCGCTTGTCAGATTTGCGCATCGCTGCCAATTATCTTGCAAGCACGAGTAATAAAGTGGCCGCGGGCGTAAAAGCAATTTGCGTTCCGGGGAGCGGGCGCGTAAAACGCGCTGCAGAAGCCGAGGGTCTAGACCAAATCTTCATCGATGCAGGCTTCGAGTGGCGCGAGCCGGGTTGCTCGTTATGCTTTTATGCGGGTGGTGAGAACTTTGGCACGCAAGCACGCATTGCCTCGACAACCAATCGCAATTTTGAAGGTCGCCAAGGTCTGGGCGCTCGCACGCACCTAGCAAGCCCGCTCAGTGTCGCTGCCAGCGCATGCGCAGGACATCTCACTACAGCGGAGTATGTCTGATGCGCCCCTTTACTGTACATACAGGCGCTGCGGTCCCTCTGTTGCGTGACAATATCGACACTGATGCGATTATTCCCTCAAGAGAAATGAAAACAGTGTCTAAGTCCGGCCTAGCCGCTGGATTATTTGCGCCGTGGCGCTACAGTGATGCCATTACACGCGCAAAAAATGAAGAGTTTCCACTGAATCAGCCACTCTATTCAGAAGCTAACATCCTTATCAGCGGTCACAACTTTGGCTGTGGCTCATCGCGCGAACATGCTGTTTGGGCGCTGGCAGAGTATGGATTCAGAGCGATAATGGCTCACTCTTTCGGTTCGATCTTCAAGAATAACGCAATCCGAAATGGACTGTTACCGATTGAGCTTAAGTGGCCAGAGCTAGAGGCAATCGCCAGGTGGATTGAGAGCGACCCCAAAAACCATCAGATCATGATCGATTTGAAAACCCAAACCGTTAACGCTGGCCCTCTGGGCGAGCTTATCTTTGAAATTGATGATCAAGCAAAAAACATGCTCTTGAACGGCCTTGATGAGATAGGCTTAACTGAACAGCTAGAAAGCGAAATTACAGCGTTCGAAAACCGAGACCGCAAACGCAGGCCCTGGATTTACCTCACTGGGGATTAACGTTATTAATTACCCAACAATGTTATGGGAGCGAAGCTCACAGTACTCTGCTGCTTTAATACCAATCTCACATAAAATCGACTCTGCATCTTGACCCGACGCTGGCAAGTCTCGGTACAGGCCTGCGCGCTGGTGATCAAACTCTAGTGGAAGGCTGGGTAATTTCGCTTTGGCTCCGGCGTTATCACCATCAGTAAGCGTGACTTCCAACAAGCCATTAGAGGCATTCAAATGTGCATCGTCGAACAAGTCACTCGGACTATTGATCGGAGCAAATGGAAGTCCTGCTCGCTCTAAACGCTCACTTAAGGCGTCGATCGTGTAGTGAGAAAACATTTCTGTCACAGCAGGCAAGAGCCACTCTCTAGCGTCTACCCTCCCCTGATTGGTACTCAATGTTTCATCCGCTGCCCAATCCGGGCGCTTAAATTCAGAGCAAAAGCGCTGCCACAGCGTGTCGCTTACAATGCCAACAAATAACCGCTCTCCACCAGTTAGGTCAAAAATATCGTAGATGGCCCATGCCGAACGTCTAAGAGACATTGGTGGCGGCGCCTCTCCGCTCACACGCTCCTGTGCCATATGCTGACCCACCAAGAAAGCTGTCGTTTCAAATAGCGCGCTGGTGACGTGCTTGCCTTGGCCGCTGGCATGGCGTGCCTGCAAAGCGGCCAAAATACCAATCACACCGAACATACCACCCGTGATGTCAATGACAGAAGACCCCGCACGCAAGGGCCGGTTCGGCAAGCCCGTCATATACGCGAGCCCACCCATCATCTGGGCGACTTCGTCGAGTGCCACTCTGTTCTCATAGGGACCCGACAAAAACCCTTTTAGCGAACAGTAAATCAGCCGGGGCTGTTCTGAACTCAATTCCTGGTAGCCTAAACCCAAATTTGTCATCGTGCCGGGTCTAAAATTCTCCACCAACACGTCAGCACTGGCGACCAGCTTCTTCGCAAGCTCTAGGCCTTTATCAGACTTAAGATTCAGTTTTATCGACCTTTTGTTGCGGTTGTACATTGGAAAATAACCCGCACCCGAACCTTTCAATCGACGCGTATTGTCACCTTGAATGGGCTCAACTTTAATAACTTCAGCACCTAAATCGGCTAAAATCAAGCCAACAGTCGGACCCATCACCATATGCGTGAATTCAATGACTTTAACGCCTTCTAATGGCTTTGCTACCGCAGCAGAGCTGTGCTGGGGTTTTGTCATACCATTCCTTCTCCACATTAGTTTGTTATTATGATATAACATTAATTCATTTGAGGTCTAATCCAATCTATCGGAATTTTTATGAATAATACGAGAGTGCTTCTTGCCAAACGTCCAGAGGGCCTCCCATCGCCCGACTGCTTCATCCTGCATGAGAGTCGAGCGCCCTCCCTAGCACCCGGCACTGTTCGCTGCAAAACGGACTTTTTATCCATAGATCCTTACATGAGAAGCGTCATTGGCGGCAACCATATGGGTCAAACCGTTGAAGTCGGAGGTGTCATTCCAGGGGAAGCTGTGGCGACAATAATTGAAAGCGATAACAGTGACTGGCCAGTTGGCCTGCAGGTACGCTGCAAAACGGGATGGCAATCCATCAGTGATCATCAAACGGCTGAGCTCAGTCGAATTCCACAGGGCTTGACACAACCTTCGTTAGCCTTATCTATTTTAGGCATGCCAGGACTTACAGCCTTTGCTGGTCTGACGTCACTGGCTAAAGTGGGCGCCGGCGACACAATCCTAATCCCTGCTGCAATTGGAGGTGTCGGCGCTATGGCTGGGCAGCTGTGTCGGCTGGCGGGCGCGAAGACTATTGGCATTAGCTCTGGCCCTGACAAATGCAAAATTGCCACCCATAAACTTGGATACACGCACTGCATCGATCGCTTGCACGGTGATATCGCCGAGCAATTGCAGGCAGTGGCGCCAGAGGGAATTGACGTCTACTTCGATTTGGTGGGTGACCCTATTTTAACCATCGCGGCACAACAGCTAGCTTTGAATGGACGAGTAATACTTTGTGGCCTGATTCAAGATTACAACGGGCAAATCAAGACCATGGGGCCTCCGCCTGGTTTATGGATCGGCAAACGCGCGACCGTAATGGGCTTAGTCGTTTATGATTTCGAACACCAACGTGAAGCCTTTGAGCGTGGTTACACGCCACTTGTCGAACAAGGCTTGATTCAAGGCAACGAGAGTATTTACCAAGGTCTTGCACAAGCACCCCAAGCGTTTTGTGACATGATGAACGGCGCAGCATTGGGCAAAGTCATTATCGCTGTATAAGGAAGTCACATAGACATGTCTGTAACAAAGCAAATTTTGATTAGTGAGGTCGGCCCTCGCGACGGTCTGCAGAGCATCAACACTATTTTATCTACCGACGACAAAATGCAATGGATCCGAGCTGAATATGAGGCCGGCGTTCGCGAGATCGAGGTCGGCTCATTCGTTCCAGCAACAGTTCTGCCACAGCTTGCTGATACCGCGGAGGTCGTCGCCGCGAGCCGCGAGCTGACCGGCTTAACAGTCGCGGTGCTAGTACCAAACTTTCGAGGCTGTGAAGCAGCAATAGCCGCAGGCGCACATAAAATATCGATTCCGTTGTCGATGAGTGAAGCGCACAGCTTAAAGAACGTAAAAAAAACCCACAGCGCTATGCTCGAGGAAATAAAGCGGTGTGTACAAGCGGTACAAACCGTGCCGAGTGACCAACGCCCACATTTCGAAGTCGGGCTATCAACAGCCTTTGGTTGTACCCTCGAAGGCCAGATCAATGAAGATTTTGTCATTACTATGGCTCAACGAGTTCTCGATTTAGGGGTTGATGAAGTGGGGCTTTCAGACACAACGGGAATGGGGAACCCCGCTCAGCTAGAGCGGCTTACCACAGGCATTTGGAAAAAATGCGGCGAGTCTAAATTGACAGGCGTTCATCTGCACAATACCCGAGGGCAAGGTCTTGCCAACGCACTCAGAGCTGTAGAGATTGGAATAAGCACCATTGACAGCTCCTTAGGTGGTCTTGGAGGCTGCCCCTTCGCGCCCGGAGCAAGCGGCAACATCATCACCGAGGATTTAGTATTTATGCTGGAAGCCATGGGCTTTGACACCGGCATTGATCTTGAAAAATTGCTCTGTGTGCGACGTGAGGTCGCCCAACTTTTGCCCAATGAAGCCTGGTACGGATTTACGTCTTTAGCAGGCTTACCTTTAGGATGGTCACAGCAGGCAAAGACGAGGTAAGGCATGAATAACATGATTGATGTGCGCAACCCTAAAACAGGTTTGATCGATTACCACATCCCTGATATGGGCCCAGACGAAATTAGTATTGTCGCCGCCGCCCTGCGTGACGCGCAGCTCAGCTGGTCAAACCGCACTGCCGCTGAACGCGGCGCTATTATTGGCAAGTTCGCCGATGCACTCGAGATGCACCAACAGGCATTAAGTAACGCTCTAGCAGAGGACACCGGCCGCACCACCTTCTCAGCTTTAGAGGCTTCGATCAGCGTGTACATTGCCAGACATTGGAGCACGCAATGCACCATTGCTTTTGAAGGGTTGGCGAGTGAAGGGGTCTCGAGACAAGTGCCTACTGTGGCCTACCGACATCTCTATGTGCCGTATTCGGTGGTGGGAATTATTAGTCCTTGGAACGTTCCTCTGCTATTGCCCTTCTTGGATGGTATGGCCGCTTTGGCTGCCGGGTGCTCGGTTTTGCTCAAACCCTCAGAGGTAACGCCTAGGTTCATTGAACCTTTGCAACGAGCTATTAATGACGTCCCTGCGATTGCTAAGGTTTTTCATATCGTTACCGGCGGACCCGAGACTGGGGGCGCTATTATCGACCACGTCGACGCTATCTGTTTCACCGGCAGTGTCGCCACGGGTCGCAAAGTGGCTCAGCATGCCGCGACAAGGTTTATTCCCGCCTTTTTAGAACTGGGCGGTAAAGACCCCGCGATTGTGATGCCTGATGCCAATATAGAGCTTGCGACACGCGCCATTTTACGTAGCGCCTTAGGCATGACCGGCCAAGCCTGCCAATCGCTGGAACGAATTTATGTACACGAAGATATTTACGGCAAATTTCTGAATGAAGTTCTAACACAAGTCGACAAGCTCACATTGACCTGCGATCACAAGACGGGCGGAGACATCGCACCACTTATCTTCAGCAAGCAAGTACAGACCATCCAATCTCAAGTCGATGATGCCACAGCGCAGGGCGCCACGGTTCTTAGAGGTGGTGCTCCTTTAGTTAAAGGCGGCACATGGTACCCGCCTACCGTGATTACCGAAGTCAATCATCAGATGAAAATTATGCGCGAAGAGACCTTTGGCCCTATCATTCCCATCATGACATTTAGCTCTGTGGATAAAGTCATAGAACTTGCCAATGACAGTGAGTTTGGTTTGTCGGGTGCGGTATTCTCCGACAACCCCCATACCTGTGACTACATTGCAAGCCGAATCGACGCTGGCGGCATAAGTATCAATGACGCGTCTTTGACTGGCGTCGTAAATGATGTAGAAAAGAACAGTTTTAAACTCTCAGGAATGGGAGGCTCTCGCATGGGTGTTGCGGGAATGACGCGATTCCTGCGCAAACGAGCATTGTTACGTCAGATGGCCGAGCCAGCAGACGTTAGGATTTTTTCCGAGCCTGATTCCTGAGGCTCGGATATGGCGCAACTAGTGATACGCCAGACGATCGAAGCCTTCGTCCAGCACCCTCTACGCTATTTGGCGTAGAGGCTCAAAGTTCAATAGACTGATTCCGCTATCGTGAACAGGCTAGAGTGTCGGGCACACAAAATAATCTAACGAGGACTTCATGACAATTACTGCTCCCATTGCCGTAGTCACCGGCGCTGCGAGCGGCATTGGCCGCGCTATCGCCTTATTTGCCGCCGAACGCGGTCACATCGTTATAGCGGTCGACAAAGATTAAAATGGACTCAGCGCTCTCTAACCCGAGCTTAAAGCATTTAACGAGCAGGTGTTCTGCCGGCTGGTAGACGTCAGTGATGCGACACAACTACAGATCTTAGCGAAAGAGGTATTCGAGCAGTTTGGGCACATCAACTTACTCTTCAACAACGCGGGCATGGTGGTCAATGTCAACTTGATGGGCGTGGTGAACGGCCTGTTAGCTTTTGTGCCACACATGATTGAACAGGGATCCCACGCGCACATTGTGAATACAGGCTCAGTCGCATCATTTATCTCGGGTGCTGGCTTAGGCTCTTACACAGCAACCAAGATGGCAGTGCGCGGCATTACTGAAACGCTGCAACAAGAGCTGGCGGAGCAAGGTGCCAACATCGGTGTTTCTACTTTGTGCCCGGGCCCAGTAGATACCCCTATATTAGCCAGCTCGGGGCTCGTTGCCGATAACCTAGAGAATGGCCCCGTCGACGATGCCGGAAAAACCGAAGTGCCTGATACTGTAGCGCCCTGTTCACCGTTCCGAGTCAAAAAGCAGTGGAGTATCGGTTGCAACATCAATCACCTGCACCGCGCCGTTGATCGTTAACTGCATGTTTTGCCCTCTCGATGAATCAATGTTGATGCGCCCAGCCAGGCTCTAATACTAGCCGCTCTGTTTAAGAGCCGCCAACTTTCCCTGATGAAACCTGATATCAATGCCCAAAACATAAGTCGTGGAACAGACATCGTGAATCTCTTCGAGTTTTGAAATTAGGCTGCCGCGAGCTATGAGTGTGGCATGAAAGCGAGGATTGGTGACGCTACCAAGCTGCACGTTGCCGCTTTCTTCACAGAGCAGGAAACGCTGCAAACCTCTTAATTGAATGGCGAATTAGGCTTCAAGGTCACCAATGCCGTTAAAGCCAAGATTAAAGGTATCGAAGCTGCTCTTCGATGCCTCATCGCTCAAGGGCCGACACTGACGCCTATCGGTGCGTTTTTAGATTTCAATATGCCAGGCTAGATAGCAGCCACGTCTACTTTGGCTTGACGGGTCGCACCAACAGCTGGATATCGGCAGATCGAGGATGTATCTCTTCCCACAGTCGTTCATAGGCGGTGTGAGTGATCCGCCAGTCACCATTGATACGAACATACTTATCTGTATACAGGGCCGAGCCCATTACCGTGGTGTTGTCCTCCAAATTAATAAAAATATCCTGCAGATACCAAAGGCCCGTTGCTGTCTCACCCTGAACCGTAATCTCTGGGTGGTGTCCCGTGTGCATGCCGAACTTTTGATCGGTAAAGGAATAGCCGTAGAACTTTAGGAGTTTCGCTCTGCCGGCCACATCAATGTCGTAATGACCGCCAATGAATCGTGCGGTCACGTCTTCTGTAAAAATAGTCTCTAACCCAGCTTGATCGCCGGTATCTAGAAACCTGAAATAACGGGCCTTTAACTGCTTTATCAGCTCAATCGACTCTAAATCTAGCATGGCTTAATCACTGTATTGGTTGATATGTTTGGCGGCTTGATACGCCATGGTCATCGCCGGACCCAAGGTAGCACCGGGGCCGGGATAGGTAGGTAATAAAGCTGCGGAACAGTTCCCAACGGCGTAAAGGCCCTCAATGACACCACCCGCTTCTGCTTTAACCTGAGCATCAACGGTGGTATCGAGTCCACCCAGAGTGCCAAAATCTCCCGCATCAATACGCATAGCATAAAACGGTGCTTCATCGATGGTTGCCAAACAGGGGTTGGGCTTGATGGCCGGATCGGCATAGTAGCGATCATAGGCGGAATCACCCCGACCAAACTCTTCGTCTTTGCCTGTGGCCGCATAGTGATTCATCTTGGTAATCGTCTCTTCTAGCCCGTCGGGATCAATACCCAAGGTCTCAGCCAGCTCACGAATCGTGGATGCTTTTGCAACAAAGCCCGTCTCGAACCATGATTTTGGGATGGTCCAATCGGGTTTCATGGCGGCGGTCATGAGGGGACCGGCGATATAGGTCCGTCGGAATCGGGCATCAAAAATATGATAGGCCGGTGCACATGGGTTGTCATCGGTATGTGCTTTGAACAACTCTTTTTGAAACGCCATGTAGTTTTGCGATTCATTCGCAAATCGGCGACCTGCTTTATTCACCACGCAAGAGCCGGGGAATGATTTTTCCATAATACTTAATCGCGGCTGCGGCTCGCCTGGAACGCAGACAGTGGTAGTCCACCAAGCACCATTCAGGAGACGCGTCTTAGCACCCAGACCCAACCCAGCAATAAGAGCATCTCCCCGGTTGGTCTCGGCGCCGGCACTCCATTCAGTGTTGGTTGGGGCGGGTAAATACTGCTCACGCAAGGCCTGATTTTTTTCAAAACCGCCAGAGGCCAAGATCACCGCTTTACGCGCCTCGACCCTGATCTCTTTGCCGTCTTGTTCAATGACCGCGCCAACCACGCGACCCTCTTCAACCACCAAATCTTTAAACCCTGTATTGAGCTCAATGGGGATATCACGTTGTTTCACACTCAAGAAAAGCCGGCCAACGCCTGCGGAACCACAGCATAAACGACGAGAGATAGGGGTGCGAAGCCGCCAAGGAATGTCAGAGATATAATCCCAGATCATTTTACCCAGCAGCTTAATCCAGCCGGGCATTTGCACCATCAAAACCTGGGCCTCGACCTGAGTGAAGTGGATAACACCAAACATCCGCATCATGTGGTGGGTGTAGCGTAATTTTTTATAGTCAGCACCAAGCTCAGAAGCCATAAATGGCGCTGGCTCAAGTGATCGGTGTCCCTCTTTAGCGCCAGGGACATTGGTGTAATAATCAGGGTAGTGATCCAGAGACTCGTATCGAACCGGCGTTCTATCATGCAGGAATCGGAGCATCTTTGGGCCATTTTGGAGATAACTCTCGATGAGCTCGTCTGGCACATCCTCACCGTCGAGTGTTTGCCGCAAATACTCACGCGCTTCGTCAAGTGAATCACTGGCGCCAGCTTCTTGTGCGTAGTGATTGCAAGGGACCCAAATACCGCCACCTGAAGAGGAACTGGTGCCACCGACTTTATCGGCTTTGTCGATCACAAGAATGTCTTTGGTGCCCATCTCATAATTACAGACGGCCGCTGTTAATCCACCGTTGCCAGTACCTACTACCAATAGGTCGACGGATCTATCCCACTGTTGACTTGCCATATCCTCTACCCTCAATCAATCGCCTGACTTTGTTATTGTCTCGTCTTGTCGCATCGTTTGGATCAGGCGCCCTTTCAAAAAGTCGCGCCTGTTCTTAGGGGTGCTGGCTCGACACGGACAGCACCTCGCCTGTCATATAACTGGCGTAATCAGACGCCAGAAAAATCATCACATTCGCCACTTCCCAAACCTCGGCGGCACGTCCAAAAGCCTCTCTCTCTGCCAGTTTCTCGAGCAATTCCGGCGGTGTCGTCTTCTTTAGAAATGCATGCAGCGCGATACTTGGCGACACGGCATTGATCCGAATACCAAAGTCCGCAGCTTCAAGCGCGGCACAGCGTGTGAGCGCCATTACGCCAGCCTTGGCCGCGGCATAGTGGCATTGCTCTTTTTGAGCTCGCCACCCCAGAACCGAGGCGTTGTTAACGATGACACCGCGGCCCCGAGGCTGCATCACACGCAGCATAGCTCGCGTCATTCGCATAGTCCCGGTGAGGGTAATATCCAGCACCCGATCCCATTCTTCATCTGTCATGTCTACCAGTAACCGCGTGCCGCCTAAACCCGCATTGTTGATAAGAACATCAACGCCGCCTGTGACTTCCTCTGCATGCTCAATGAGCGCCTGTACCTCGGCTTCTTGGGTGACATTGCAGAGTGCGCCCGATACCTTACAGGCGGGATTTAAACCCTGTAGGGTCTCGACCGCTTGACTCAGACGTCCTTCATGCAC
>DOVB01000142.1 GCA_003520285.1 Halieaceae bacterium | reverse complement strand
CTATGTCAAAGTGATATGCCCTTTAATCATCCTTGGCATCTTTTATCAATCACTCTAGAGCAGCCGCAGTCGCCTTGGCTCAGTTTGAGCCATCTCGACCGCGGTAGCGCTGCCAAACATCTCCAATAAAAAACAGTCCATAGCCAACCGATCCTAAGGCAAAGACAGCCGCGACCCAGTCGCCCGTCAAGGTGTACATGTACGCCGAAAACGCAAACATAACCGATGAGAGAATCATCCCTACCCACTTGCCGGTATCCGACATGGTTCTTCTCCTTCTACCTTGAATTAGGTTTCGAGTTTACTGTGCCAGACGCATCGTTTGAAAGAGATATTGGTAGAAAGGCTTGAACCGATCCTGCCCTCTTCGCGTGTGGAACACTGCTTTATGGCAGGGCGTTACAGGCCATGGTGCTCGCGGCCAAACTTGTAGCTCGGGCCCTTAAGTGTTAGAGTCGCGGCCCTTTCAGAGCAGGCTCGCGCATGCTCACATCGGCTAAACAAGGCTTTTATTTTGCAAACTCTCAAACAGCAATGGTTCGCTAATATCCGTAGCGACCTTCTGGCGGGGCTCGTCGTTGCCCTAGCGTTAATACCTGAAGCAATTGCTTTCTCGATCATCGCCGGAGTCGACCCCAAGGTGGGCTTATACGCGTCGTTTTGCATTGCTGCAGTAACCGCCTTTATGGGCGGGCGACCCGGCATGATTTCGGCTGCAACCGCGGCGATGGCGCTCCTGATGGTCACCCTTGTGCGAGATCACGGGCTGGAGTATTTGCTCGCGGCAACCATACTAACGGGCGTACTCCAGATCGTTGCTGGTTGGATTCGGCTGGGTGTTTTGATGCAGTTCGTATCGAGATCGGTGATCACGGGTTTCGTGAACGCGCTCGCTATCCTGATATTTCTGGCCCAGTTACCCGAGCTAACAGGTGTGACTTGGCACGTTTACGCCATGACAGCTGCTGGCTTGGGGATTATTTATCTGTTCCCCTATCTGACTAAGGCGATCCCCTCACCTCTGGTTGCTATCGTGGTGCTTACCGCCTTATCGCTTGTTTTCAACATCGATATTCGCACTGTGGGCGACCTTGGCGAGCTGCCAGATAGCCTGCCGATTTTCTTGCTGCCCAACATCCCACTCACACTTGAAACGCTCCTGATTATCTTTCCTACTGCAGCAACACTGGCTTTAGTTGGCCTGCTCGAATCGCTACTCACAGCATCGATCGTAGACGACTTAACCGATACGGATAGCGATAAAAATCGCGAATGCGTTGGGCAGGGTTCAGCGAACATCGTCGCTGGTTTATTCGGAGGCATGGCGGGCTGTGCAATGATCGGTCAGTCGGTTATTAACATTAAATCTGGCGGCCGCGGCCGTTTATCGACTCTCTCAGCCGGTGTTTTTCTGATTATCCTACTGGTACTTGCGGGGGAATGGGTGGCGCAAATTCCGATGGCTGCGTTAGTCGCTGTGATGATTATGGTCTCTATCGGAACTATGAACTGGCAATCCATCGTCGATCTAAAGCATCATCCAAAGAGTTCGAGCGTGGTCATGCTCGCTACTGTCGCTGTTACCGTATCGACCCACGACTTAGCCAAAGGTGTCATCACAGGTGTGCTGCTCTCAGGTCTCTTTTTTGCACAAAAAGTAGGCCGATTCATGGTAGTTAAATCTGCTGCCGAGGAAGATGGCCGTAAACGACGGTATCGGATTTCGGGGCAGGTATTCTTTGCATCCGCTGACCGTTTTATCGCTCAGTTCGACTTCCGAGAAGTGATCGAAACGGTACAAATCGACGTCACACGGGCCCACTTTTGGGATATTACTGCGATCAGTGCGCTTGACAAGGTGGTTCTGAAATTCCGCCGTGAAGGCACCGAAGTTGAAGTGATTGGACTGAATGAAGCCAGTGCCACCTTGGTCGATAAATTCGGCATGCACGACAAAGAAGATGCCCTCGACCTTGTGGGAGGCCACTGAGCATGGAAGGCTCGATAATAGAGCAAGTCACACTCGCTGCAGTCGATCGTTCTTCATTTGCCACTGCTGTCACCGACTATGCGAGCTGGGCAGCGCAGTAAAGCGGCTCGAGAGGCGGGTCGAGTCTTTTTGGCAGACTTACAACGTCGCAGTCTTACCCAAACATCGACCGCGGTGGATATTAAACAACGGTTCGGCTACTTACACGAAACTCTGATTCAGCGTGAGCCCTCGGTACAGCTTTTTGTGCTTGGTCGCAGAGGAACCTCAGCTCAAATGACTCAGCGCGATCTAGGGCGTAACCTAGAGCAAGTGGTTAGAGCCCTTCACAAGCCCATTCTGGTAGCCACTGACGCTTTTTCTGAACCCACGCGGGCACTGTTTGCCTTTGATGGCAGCCATATTTCAAAACGAGGCGTGCGCATGCTCGCAGCCAGCCCCTCTTCGGAATTATAGCTATGGAGACCAAGGTCTACAGTAGCGTAGCATTCTATGAGGAGCTGAAACAGTCTCTGGCTCATAGCTACGTTATGGACTGGTCCAAAGTTAGCGCTGTAAACTTTGAAGTGTTTTACTTTCAACAACTCAAGTTGATTGATAATTTTAAACGCATGCTGCAGATCATGTTGGTTTGCAACCAGAGATGGTGCCCACGTGTAGATGATAAAGAGTATGGTTTAATTAGGCTGTTTAAGAGTCTCAACGACCCATACTATGTCAAATATGCGTTTGGGTGCATGCCCTCCTTGAAGTTTGACAAGATGGATGAGTTCTTTGTCGAATTTCAAAAGACACTTCTTGACCACTATGAGACGAGTCTTGTGTATAGGGAATTCCCTTTCATGAATAATATTCAGCACAAGAATAAGCTCAAAGACTTTCACGAGAAGAAGAGAAGTGCCTCGATAAACTCGAAACTCTTAATTATGCCGGCATTACTGATTTCTGCTTTTAATACCAAGGCGGGGCGCGTTACACCCTCTGCCAAAGCATAACGACCCTGCGATAAGGCCTCGGGCAGCATGGGTACGACATCGCCATGCAAGTAAACCGTCGTGGCACGTTGTGCCACCGCTTGATCTAGTTCGGAACCGGCTACTATCGCATCTGATGGATCTGCAATTGCAACGTACAAGCTCCAGCCATCGGGGCTAGTTTCAGCATACAAGGCGTCACCGATATCTTGGGTTTTAGCTGCATCGATTGATCCAAATCCAAGCCCTGTTAGATCGACGCGACATGATTCATCGTAGGGCAGCGCGACTACGTACTCAATCTGCTTCAAAATAGCGACAGGCCACTGCTGCGGTATCGATCCCTTCGTGC
>DOVB01000021.1:1161-2502 GCA_003520285.1 Halieaceae bacterium | reverse complement strand
CGCTCGGCGGGATCGCTGTATTCAATCATGAAGGTTGCCTTCCAATTGCTGCCGTCCGGAATCAGTGGATTGTAGGCCTCAAGTTCTTCCATGATTCCCTCGGCTTCGAACACGCGCTCTATGCGAAGCATTTCTTGCACTTGATACTTGATGGTGAGTTTGTCCTCAAAATAGAGACGCGCATGGTCTCCCAAAGCCAGTTGGCGCACTTTCTTATGCGCTATTACCTTATCGCGGAAGCTCGGGCGCTCCTGCGCATATTCTTCTAGAGACCATAAATCGGCTCTCGATAATGTCATGTCATCCTCCGATGGGCTAAAGGCCATAGGCCATACAAACTAAAGTCATTGGGTGTTTTGGCTTTTCTGTCGAATCAGACAATTTGGCAATATGTGACGCGGCCATTGGGCAGTCACTCGAGAAGTGATCTGCTTGTTGCTCGTCCACTTTACGAACCACAGGGCGAGCAATCTTGACCGCCTTATCGTAGGTTTCTTCCTTCACTGCATAGGTACCATCGTGTCCCGAGCAGCGCTCTTGAGCCGTCACAACCGTACCAGGAACCAAGTGCAGAATATCGCGAGTTTTGATTCCGATATTCTGAACCCGCAGGTGACACGCGACCTGGTAGGCGATATCTCCGAGCGCGTTGGGGAATTCCGTATTCAGCTCGCCACCTTTGTGTCGCAACCACAAATACTCGAAGGGATCGAAAAAGGCTTTTTGTACCTTGATGACATCGGGGTCATTCGGGAACAGCAGGGGCAGTTCTTGTTTGTACATGAGGACGCACGACGGAATCGGTGCGATCAGATCGTAGCCCTCGTCGACCAGTTTGGCGAGTACTGGAATATTTGCGTTCTTGAGTGCCTCTACGGTATCAAGATCACCCAGCTCGAGTTTGGGCATGCCACAACATTTCTCTTTCGGTACGATATCGATATGGATGTTGTTGTGCTGGAAGACCTTTACGAAATCCTCGCCAATGGTTGGACTGTTGTAGTTGCCATAGCAAGTCGCATAAAGAGCCACTTTTCCTGTGGTGGATCCAACGGCTTTAGGCTCAATGCTTTTGATCATCGGTTTCACGCGTTTGCGCAGCGTCTTGCTGTGAAATTCTGGTACTGGCGCTTCGCGGTGGACTCCGAAGCTCTTTTCGAACAGAGTCCTGAAGGTCGCGTTTTTGTTGAGCGCATTGACTGTGACGTCGACCACTGGGATGGCTGTCATGCCGAATACAGTGTCGGTGCTAGTTAGAACGCGGTCTCGTAAACGCGCACCCTCGTTCTTGAACTTCTGGGCTTTGGCGCGCAGCATCAAATGAGGGAAGTCAACGTTCCA
>DOVB01000021.1:0-874 GCA_003520285.1 Halieaceae bacterium | reverse complement strand
TCGTCGACTAAATCAAATAGGGTTGGGAAGGAGTCGCACAGGCTCACGCAGCGGCGGCAACCGTGGCAAATGTCGTAGACGCGCTCGAGCTCTTCGTTGAGTGAATCTTTATCCCAAAATTCTTCGGTTTTCCATTCAACGGGGTGGCGCGTGGGTGCCTCTAAGCTGCCTTCTCTCACGGTGATATCCTCTATCAATTCGGTGGAACGGAGTATAAGCACGATGGCGCCCGAGTCGGGCGGCCAGCGTGGTAAAAGCACTGGATCAGCTATCTGCTGATCCAGCGAAGTACCGCAGTATTACGCGTCGAGCTGGTCGAGCGCTTTCTGGAAGCGGTTAGCGTGGCTACGTTCTGCCTTCGCTAGAGTTTCCATCCAATCAGCGACTTCGTCGAAACCTTCGTCGCGGGCATCTTTGGCCATTCCTGGGTACATATCAGTGTACTCGTGAGTCTCGCCAGCGATGGCTGCTTTCAGGTTATTCTCGGTGCTACCAATGGGTAGGCCGGTTGCTGGATCACCAACTGCCTCGAGGTACTCAAGGTGTCCGTGTGCGTGACCAGTCTCGCCCTCGGCGGTTGAACGGAATACCGCAGCGACGTCGTTGTAGCCTTCTACGTCTGCCTTGGCGGCGAAATACAGATAGCGACGGTTGGCTTGAGATTCACCAGAGAACGCGTCTTTTAGATTTTGCTCAGTTTTTGAACCTTTCAATGACATTGTCTTACTCCTTATTTACCACTAGTGATGGTCGTGCACGACCTGATCAAGTCCTACACTGAGTAGGAATACGTAGTGTAAAGAGGAGCGGATGATCTGTATAATGAAAAAAATCACAAAAACATTTCGGAAAAAACGATGAGTAGACAGCCGAC
>DOVB01000081.1 GCA_003520285.1 Halieaceae bacterium | reverse complement strand
CCGTACGCATTCGACGGTCTGAAACCCGGGATAAACCCCAATATCTTCTTTCGAGGTGGCTTTGCCTTGGCCACGAAACGCGATTCTTGGTGCATGATTGCCATCATTGTTGGAATATCTCCACCCCACGCCTCAGCGGCATCCTCGGCATACCCATACCAGCCGTCTTTTTCCTGAAATATCGAGCAGAGATTACTGACATCATTCGGGGGTGCCGTGGCGCACGCCACCAAGAATAACAAAGGTATACTAAGAATAAACCGACATACGAGTTTGAAATTCAGCTTCATCAATCACCTCTATTCCGAGTGTTTGTGCTTTCTTGAGCTTGCCACCCGCACCGGGACCAGCCACCACCGCTGTCGTTTTGGGAGAGACGCCTGAGGCCACCTTCGCCCCCAACCGTTTTAACAAAGCGCTTGCCTCATCGCGAGTATAGCCCTCTAGCTTGCCAGTCACCACCCAGGTCTGGCCGCTCAGTGGCAATCCATCAAGCACAACAACATCTGGCCATTTAACGCCGTACTGCAGTAATCGATCCACAACTTCCTGATTCTCTGGGCTCTCCCAATAAGCCAGCAAATGGTCTGCAATTACAGGTCCAATATCATCAACCGCAAGCAGTGCTTCCCGATCGGCGGCCACCAACGCTCTCAAGCTCCCGAAGTGGTCCGCTAACTTTTCGGCATTAGTCACACCCACTTCGCGGATACCCAAGGCATATAGAAAACGAGCCAATGTGGTCTGTTTACTCGCTTCAATAGAGGCTATCAGATTGCTCGCAGACTTGGTTGCCAGCCGAGGTAATTGCTCTAGCTCATCCTGAGTGAGCGTATAAATATCGGCGGGACTTTGAAGCCGATCTGTCGTAATAAGTTGATCTATCAGCTTATCTCCAAATCCTTCAATATCCATCGCTTTCCGAGAGACAAAGTGATTCAGAGCACCGCGCCGCTGAGCAGCGCAGGTGAGCTGACCGCTGCAACGCTGCACTGCCTCCCCGAGCTCTCTCACCACGGTAGCGCCACAAACAGGGCAATGCTCAGGAAATACCACCGCGCGCGAGCCACTCACTCTGTGGTCGAGCCGCACATTAACGATCTGAGGAATCACATCGCCCGCTCGACGCACGGTCACCAGATCTCCGATACGTAGCCCGAGTCGCGCCACCTCATCGGCGTTGTGAAGTGTCGCATTACTCACCACAACACCGCCCACAGAGACAGGTTCAAGCCGAGCCACAGGCGTTATTGCACCGGTTCGTCCAACCTGATACTCAACATCAAGAAGGCGTGTCGAGGCTTCCTCGGCAGGAAACTTGCGCGCAATTGCCCAACGTGGCGCTCGTGCGACGGTGCCGAGCTGGGCCTGAGTTGCTAGATCATCAATCTTATATACAATGCCATCAATATCGTAATCCAACTGACTTCGGCGAGCCTCTAGATCGTTGTAGTAGCGCTCACACTCGTCGATCCCGAGTACCTTTTTGACATCTGAATTAACCGGCAATCCCATCGTTTTATACCAACTGAGGAGCTCCGACTGCGACCCCGGAATATCGGCGCCCTCAACAAAGCCAACCCCATAGCAATACAAGGCCAAGGGGCGCTGTGCCGCGACACGTGAGTCGAGTTGACGCAAACTTCCAGCCGCTGCATTTCTAGGATTTGCAAAAGGCTTGTCACCGTTCTCTAGGGCCCGCTGATTGAGCTTGATAAAGCCTACTTTTGGCATAAAAATCTCGCCGCGCACCTCAATGACTTTGGGCAGCACCGGTCCAATTAGCTGGCGTGGGATAGAGGCAATTGTGAGGACATTGTGGGTAATATCCTCACCAGTCCTGCCGTCACCTCGAGTCGCGGCTTGGATCAATACACCTGACTCATACCGCAGCGATACAGCAATACCGTCGAGCTTTGGCTCACACGCGTACTCTAAGGGTACGACGCTATCGATCTGCAGACGATCGTGCACTCGGCGATCAAAATCGACGAGGTCAGCCGGCGAAAACGCGTTATCGAGCGACAACATGGGCAAGAGGTGCTCAACGGGACTGAATGCGGAGGACACTGCACCACCGACCTGCTGCGTCGGTGAATCTGAGGTGATAAGGGCTGGGTTCTGCCCCTCGAGGGTCTGAAGTTCTCGAAACACACGATCATATTCCGCATCCGAGACGAGAGGTGCGTCTTGCTCGTAATAAGCCGTGTTATAACGCTCTATCAGCGCCCTTAATTCATCGATCGTATGACCTGAGGCTGACCGTAAAACGCTCATGGCTTTCTGTGAAGTAACTGGCGACGCGCGTAGTCCCGAAGCAGCGAACGGTCATGCTCAATGGCTTGTTTGGTGAGCACACTATGCGAGTGATCAAGTAATGAGCCCCCGAGGTGGTGTACTAGGGTCTTAGCGGTCTCAAGCATGGCATCGTAGGCTGTGAGTAGATCTTTAGGACCCGGCACTCGCATGAATAGTACAATACCTGCTGCTTCCAAATCTGACATAGCATCGATATCGAAAACCCCGGGCTTCAGCAAGTTAGATACGCTGAACTGGATCGGCCCACGTCCACCGGCGTGTTCATGTCGGTGAAAGAATCCCAGATCACCGAAGCGTAGGTCACAAGCAAGGAGTAGCTGCAACAGTTGGTCTCCTCGATACGGGCGATGCCCCTCTGCTTTCACGTGAATCAATAGCACATGATCTGGTGGCGCATGATCAATGAGGGCGACGGGCATCTCATCTTCAGCATCATCCGAACTGAGCTCGAGAGCTTCTAACCAGTCAACCGTTCTTGTGGGCGCTACCGGGGAAGGATCCTGC
>DOVB01000177.1 GCA_003520285.1 Halieaceae bacterium | reverse complement strand
CAGTCAGTGATTGCTGCTTCTCAATCGTATGAACCCGACTTTCCGGAGTGATTAACTCAGGGTACTCTGCGATTAAGAGATGGACACCGGCTTGATATTCATCAACCAACTCCCTCACCGTCTCGCCCTGAACCCGATTCCTGAGAAACCAGCGCAAGCAGCGCTTTAACATCTGAGCATACGCGAGCAACAGCGGATAAATATCATGTTGCGGTGATGTGGGCGCAACCTTAGACAGCGACCGCCATTGCCCTCGAGCATCGAAAATCTCGGTGACGACAGCATAATACTGGGCCACCTCAAGCGCCGTTGCACCGGTAGCATTGCGCTGTCGATACAGCACATTGGGACCCAGTTTATTGACCATATCGTTCGCCAACTGAGTCGCCAGAATCGAGCTGTACAGTGGGTGATCAACGATCGCATCACCAAATTCTGCCACCAGCTGACTGGGGAAGCTTCTAGCGACCCAATGCTGTAGCCCAGCGACAGCGGCTAACTCATCCGACCGCAGGACCTGCTTAAGGTGCGACTTGCTGGCCGAGACTAACAGAGCCAACTCTGGCCGCGTCAACCCCAAACCCTGGGCGCGCCGCTCGGAGATGGCCTCGTCAGAGGGTAAGTACTCTTGTTCTCGATCTAAGATATTCTCGTCACTCAGCTCTGCAATAAGCTGCCGGTACTCGAGTAGCCGAGCGGGCGAGTCTTGCTCTATTAAACTCAAGGCCAAGGTTTGAGAATCATTGTTATACAACACATGACGCGCGACTGAATCGGTATAGTCCTGCAGTCTTTGATTACGGGTAGCACCATCAAGCCGCTCTTGACGCACCAGAGTATCGAGCAGGATCTTAATATTCACCTCATGGTCGGAGCAGTCTACCCCTCCCGCATTATCGATAAAGTCGGTGTTGCATCGACCTCCAGCCAGCGCATATTCAATTCGACCGAGCTGCGTCATGCCCAAATTACCACCCTCACCAACGACTCGCGCGCCCAGCTCATCGCCATTCACTCGCAGTGCATCATTGGCCTTGTCAGCCACTTGCAAATGAGACTCAGATCGAGCTTTGACATAAGTGCCAATACCACCATTCCAAAATAAGTCTGACGGCATCATGAGCAAACTTTGGATCAGCTCGTTAGGTGTCATTGAGGCCTCATTACGCCCAATCAAGCGCTGGATCTCAGGCGTTAGTTGAAGTCTTTTCGCACTTCGAGGATAAATTGCGCCACCGGCTGACAGCAGCGCTGGATTGTACTCGCCCCACCCCCCCGACGAGGCTAGAAACAGGCGTTGCCGCTCAGCAAAGCTCACTTTGGGATCGGGTGTAGGATCAACGAAAATATGCATATGGTTGAAAGCTGCGACCAAACACAAGGCATCTGACTGCAGTAGTCCATTGCCAAATACATCGCCCGACATGTCACCGACACCTACAGTTACAACGGGATCTCGCTGCACATCAATACCCAACTCCCGGAAATGTCTCGTCACTGACACCCATGCGCCGCGAGCTGTAATACCCATCTGTTTGTGGTCGTAGCCTTGGCTGCCGCCTGAGGCAAACGCGTCGCCCAACCAAAAATTAAAGCGCGAAGCGACGCGATTGGCCGTGTCTGAAAATGTTGCCGTGCCTTTATCGGCAGCGACTACCAGATAGGGGTCGTCTTCGTCGCGCACCACCAGATACTCTGACCGCTCGATCGCATCAGTCGTCTGGTTATCTGTGATTTCAAGCAGTGCCGTAATGAACAGGGTATAGGCGGCGAGACCCTTTTCATGGCGCACTTCGCGAGTATCCTCCGGACTCAAGTTCCTGGCGACAAACCCGCCTTTAGCGCCTACCGGCACGATGACTGAGTTCTTCACTTGCTGGGCTTTGGCTAGGCCCAAAACCTCGGTTCGGAAATCTTCTGTTCGATCCGACCATCGCAAACCCCCACGAGAGACCGGCCCACCCCGCAAATGGACACCTTCCACAGTGGGAGAGTAAACGTAAATCTCTCGGTACGGCACGGGATGAATCATGTCGGGAATACAGGCCGGTTTAAACTTAAAGGCCAAATAGTCGCACGCTTGACCCTCTGCTCGCGGCAAGAAGAAATTGGTGCGAACCGTCGCAGTTAACAGGGCCCAATAATGCCGAAGTACCCGATCTTCTCCGAGGTTATCCACCCCCTCGAGCCCCGTCAAAAACTGCTGCTCCAATTCAGCCAACGCGGCCTCTCTAGGAGCAGAATACGCTGGCTCGAACAGGACGTAAAAAGCATCGATCAGTAGTGACGACAAAGCCATATGTGTCGCCAAAGTATTGGCCATAAACTCTGGCGAATAGGCGAATCCGAGTTGCTTGGAATAGCGAGCATAAGCCCGCAAGACGGCGAGATCACGCCAAGATAGCGAAGTCCCCAACACCAGTTGATTGAAGCTGTCGTTGTCACAAAGGTGATTCCAAACCGCTAAGAAAGCGGCTTCGAATTCCCGCTTAATCGCGTCGATATCGAGTGACGCACTGAAGCGATAGTGCAAGGTGAACTCTTGGATCCAGTACCCGTCACCCGAGCCACCTCCAACCCGATAGGGGCGCTCCGAAATGACTCGAAGACCCAAGTTTTCAAGCACCGGCAAGACATCCGACAAGGGCAGTGACTGACCGTAGTGATACAGACGCAGCGACAGAGCATCGATATCGCCTGAGGCATCGAACAACATCGGCGTGATGGGATTTTGTTGCGAGAGTTGCATCAGTACCAAAGTGTCTTCGCAGGCCACTTCTGGATTGAAGTCGGCCTGATACCCCAGAGAAAAATATTGACCCACTTTGTTGTAATAGGTGGCTGCGACGCTCGCCCCAACGCGGCTCACCAAACACGCTTGCAAGCGTTCCATCCAGCCTTGGGCAATACGCTGGATTTCGGCTTCGAGAACATCGGTAGCTGGGGTTGAATGCAGCGCTTGCTGACATTTGAAAGTAAAATGGATACGAACCAATATCGACTCAGTGAACTGAGTTGAAAATTC
>DOVB01000215.1:5751-7006 GCA_003520285.1 Halieaceae bacterium | reverse complement strand
GGGTGCCATACACCCGTCTGCCAAGGCACGATCTGAACCCCAAACAGAGTTTCGGTGAGATCAAAAATACCTTGCTGCACCTTATCGAAATGAAAATACTGACGCACTTCTTTTGAATCGAGCGAGTACTCCTCTTCTCGCACCAAGTTCGATAAGTAGCTACCCTGCCAGACCTGTATTTGCTCGGCAGTCGGATCAATCTGACGCAAGCGTGTTAGCAGAATACCTAAGTCTTTTTCTGCCGCCTGCTTGAGTGCGACGCCAACTTCATCCAAGAATGAGCGCGCCCGCTCCGGCGTCTCAATCATTAATCCATCCATGGCATAAGCTGCATAACTCTCATAGCCCAAGAGCTGGGCGAGTTCGTGACGTTTCTCGATGAGCTCTTGTAAGGTCTGCGAGTTATCAGGGGTACCGATGCTTAATCGTGCCACCGAGAGGGCCTGTCGGAGCGCGTCATCGTGGCCGTAGCGCATCACCGGAAAATAATCAGGGTAGTCGGTACTGATGCGAATCATGCCCTCAGCATTGGGCGGACGGGCATCAATGTAGTCTTGTGGCAAACCCGCTAACTGGTCTAAGCGCGCCTCGACGTAGCGGGTATCTTCTCGAATGGTTTGATCAAAGCGATTGCCAATCTCGGTTATCTCTTTTCGCAAAGCCCGGACCGCATCTCGGGTAGCCTGGTCTTTGTCTACTCCGGCTTGGCGAAAATCGCGAATCTGGTTAGCCACCATCAACTGCTCAGCCGAGGATAAGCCGTCGGTATCAATCGCTGCCACTCTATTGTAGAAATCTCGAGAAAGACCGATGCCACTGGCGAAATCTGAGTAATCCTCTGCACATTGTGTGGCCGCATCACGAACGTCGGCCTCTGGATGGACTGATTTCATGTGCCATACATGCTGAATGGTTTGCAAAGTCCGGCCCATATCATCGTAGGGCCCATACACCGATTCTAGGGTAGCGGGCCCAGTATCCGATTCAATGGCGGCAAACTGCGCTTTGGCTTGAGTGAGTGCGGAGGCACATAGGTCTGCGAGTTCAGCCGCGGGCATCGTGTAGTCCCAGCCATCAACCGCGGTTGATACCAGAGGCTCTGCCGGTGCAGAACCACCACCAGTGGTATCGCAAGCCGTTAACACGAGTGCCATAGTGACACCACTCAAACAGGTCTTTATTCCAGCCATAGGCTTCCCCTTTTATTCACCAATAACCAATAACGCCACCACACGAACCGCTAACCGCTAACCGC
>DOVB01000215.1:0-5606 GCA_003520285.1 Halieaceae bacterium | reverse complement strand
CGCTAACCGCTAACCGCTAAACGCTAAACGCTAAACGCTAAACGCTAACCGCTAACCGCTAACCGCTCTAATATGCACTTTGATACCAGACGGGTAAAGATTTGACCGATGAAACGCTACTATTGAGCGTTCAACTGCAGATCGAGCTCAACCTTTACTCGCATATCCGTTTGGGTTCTGCGACTGCCAGCGCCAAGTATCCAGCACCATCGTTTGCAGATCTCGATGGGCTGTCCAATTCAGTTGTGCTTCGGCGCGCGACGGATCAGCCCAAAATTCAGGTAAATCGCCCGCACGACGTGGCGCAATTTCATAGGGAATGTGAACGCCGCTCGCGTGTTCAAAGGCACGAATCATCTCGATCACTGAGACGGGGACACCAGTGCCCAAATTAAACGTCTCGAAACCCTCCAGATGCAAGCGCTCCAGCGCCTTGGTATGCCCCTCAGCCAAATCCATGACATGCAAATAATCGCGCCGACAAGTGCCGTCTGGGGTGGCATAATCATCGCCATAGACCGATAAATAAGGTCTTCGACCAACAGCCACCTGAGCAATAAATGGCATTAAATTATTGGGTACACCGCGCGGATCTTCTCCAATCAGGCCGCTATTGTGGGCGCCAATCGGATTAAAATAGCGGAGATTAACAATCGACCACTGCGGATCTGCCAGAGCGAGGTCCTCGAGTATTCTCTCAACCATCGCCTTGCTTGCGCCGTAGGGGCTGGTAGTTGATCCTCGGGGCTCGGTCTCGCGATAGGGTATCTCGGCCTCTACCCCGTAGACTGTCGCCGACGAGCTAAAGACCAGCCGACTCACACCGGCGCGCTGCATTGCACTCAGCAGGCTCACCGTACCTGCGACGTTCACTCGATAGTAGTCCAGCGGGAACCGAACACTGTCTCCCACCGCTTTTAAACCCGCAAAATGAATCACGGCATCGATGCTCTGCTCAGAAAAGATCTGGTCCAAACATTCAGAATCCAGACAGCTCCCCCGATAAAAGGTCACGGTGCGCTCACAAATACGCTCTATCCGGTTGATTGCCTCACTATGACCGTTACTTAAATCATCTAGAACCACCACACGGTGCCCTGCCTTCAGGCAAGATACCGCCGTGTGCGAACCAATATAGCCTGCGCCACCAGTGATAAGCACTGTGAGTTGCTGATCTGTCATTCGTGCCCCGTTCATAGTTTGCCTGCGCCACGGCCTGTCTGATCACTCGCTATCAAATCGAGATCGCCCTCTCAACCCCATTGCGCTGGCGCACAGTATGCCTGTGACGAGCCCTGTTTCAAAGGTTCAGTGCCGTTTAACGATGGGGGTGTTGGCTCGGGGTGAGATCATCTCAGACTACACGGAACGGATCGACTGCAGAAAGTGAACGTGCTGCTCATATTGGTTCACGACATCGGTAATCAATTGATCCTTCGACCAACCCATCACATCGTAGTCTTGGCCTCCCTCGCTCAGATGCACCTCTGCTCGATAGTAGAGACTTTCGTCATCCCCTTCGAATCCAGTGTGACTGATATCGTCGAGAGGGGTCACGTGGGAACGACATCGGACTTCGTAGATAAAATCCATTTCACCGCCATGGTCGACCACAATGCCTGCTTTACCGCGCTCGTCAATTTGATCTGTGAGCACATAACCAATGCCGAAACGATCCAGCTCTTTGCCGAAATCTTGCAGTGCAGGATACACCGAGTCCCGCTGAAATCGCTGGATGCTGGTCTCGCTCGGATAATGCAACAATAGCTGGAGCCGTTTCTTCCACTCCCCTTTGTCGCTAATTGACGGCATGGTGACATTGAGCACAGCCATATCCCGTTTCGCCTTGTCTAAATGTAATGCCCGACCAAACCCGTAAATAGCCGCGAGTAGCGCAACCGAAAAGGGCAAGGCACTCGCAATTGCTGCAGTCTGAAGGGCACCCAAGCCTCCCGACAGTAGCAGTGCGATCGTGACTACCGTAATGATCACTGTCCACAACACGCGCTGTAGCCTGGGTGTGTCATCGCGACCGTGCGCTGACAGCATATTCAAAACCATCGCTCCGCTATCCGCCGATGTCACAAAGAAGACCACCACCATCACGATAGCCAGAATCGAAATCAAGGAAGATCCCGGTAAGTACTCTAGAAACTGAAACAGCGCCACCGCCTGATTGGCTTGCACCGCCTCACCAAAAGCAACGTGCCCCTGATCCAGGATCAGTTGAATTCCGCTATTTCCGAACATTGCCATCCACAATAGAGTGAAACCACAAGGCACGAACATTGCACCGACAACGAACTCCCGGATTGTCCTGCCCCGCGAAATACGCGCAATAAAGAGTCCCACAAACGGCGACCAACTGAGCCACCAGCCCCAATAGAAAATGGTCCATCCACCCAACCAATCGGTTGGATTATAGGCGTATAAATTAAAGGTCTTGCCCACCAGATCCGACAAATAACCGCCGATATTCTGCATAAACATCTGCAGTAAGAGTACCGTTGGCCCAGCCAGCATTACCCCAACTAACAGTATCACCGCCAGTCCCATATTAAGCTCAGACAACCGCTTGATACCGGCATCTAAGCCCATCACTAAAGACAAGGTTGCCAGTAGCATGGTACCAATGACGATCGCAATTTGAACGCCCGTTCCAATGGGTAGACCGGTGAGATAAGAGATACCGCTATTAATCTGCAAGGCGCCAAAACCAAGACTGGTCGAAACACCACAGATCGTTGCGACTACTGCAAAGGTATCGACAATCGAGCCGATCGGCCCGTATATTTTATCTCCGATCAGGGGATACAATGCCGATCGAAGCGTCAGCGGCAGATTGTGGCGATAGGCAAAATAAGCCAAGATCAAGGCAACAATCGCATAAATTGCCCAGCCGTGAAGCCCCCAGTGAAAGAACGTCAGTCGAATCGCTTCTCGCGCGGCTTCGACAGTCTGAGGGTCACCGGTTGGCGGTGCCAAAAAGTGCATGACAGGCTCAGCAACCCCAAAGAACATAAGTCCGATACCCATGCCTGCAGAGAACAGCATCGCAAACCACGAAGATCGCGAATAATCGGGGGTTGAATGGTCTGGCCCGAGTTTGATATCGCCCAATCGTGAGAACCCGAAAAACAGCACGGCGATCAGAATAATGGCCACCACAAGAACGTAGTACCAACTCGCATAGCGGATGATCGCTGCCTGGAAACTGGTAAAGAACTCACCCGTTGCCACTGGCGCAATAGTGGCTACGAGAACCAGCAAACCCACAATAATCAGCGATGAGAAAAAGACGGGCTTGTCGATATAGAAGCCTGAACTGGGGGACGCTGGCTTGGTGTCTTGCATAAAAATCCTTAGCTTGCGCACAAAGCGGTCAAAGCTCTGGTGAAATTAATAGCGAGCAGCTTGCAAAGTGCCGAGCTCAAGCATAGGCGCTGCATCGATACCGACGGCATCCATCATCACCGCCACACGTTGCACCGACGACAGGATTTGAGTCTGTTCCCACTGCTCCAGCTGGCTGAATCGATCGATAAATTCGTTCTGAAGTAATGCCGGAGCGAGGCTCAGAACCTTTGCGCCTTCTTCGGACAAAGTCAGATGATAACTACGCCGATCGGTCTCTGATCTCACTCGCTCTACCAAACCGCGCGCTGTGAGCCGATCGAGAATTACCGTGACCGTGCCCTGACTGAGGGTCACTTTCTGGGCAAGACGTTTCGGCGTTACCTCGGGGAGTGAATGGATGGTTTGTAAAATAATTAGCTGGGGGCCAGTCAGCCCTGATTCACGATTCAATTTTTTGGAATGAAGATCGATCGCACGAATAATACGACGCAGTGCGATCAGTAGTTCTTGTTCAACTTGCATACAGCTCCCAAAGTTACTTTGACCTAAAAGTAGTTTATTAGTACCACGCCTCGCAGGAAATTTCGACTCTTTGTTCGTCTATTTTTCGGATCCGCGCGTATAACTTCGCATGACTCAGCACTCTCGCCTTATTCTCGTTCTCGCCGACCAACTGTCGTGGCACAACCCCGCCCTCGTCGATGCAGACCCGCATCGAGATCAGCTACTACTCGCGGAAGTGGTGCAAGAAACCACTTATGTCAAACATAACAAACACAAAATCGTATTCTTACTAGCGGCTATGCGTCATTTTCGGGTTGAAGCTGAGCGGAGGGGATTCACCGTACACTACACGACTATCGATGAAGGCGTTGTGAGCCTGCTCGCGGCAGTGCAAACGGTGCTTGCGCAAACTCAAGTGAGTCAAATCATCCTCTGTGAACCCGGTGAGTGGCGTCTTCGCTCTGAGTTTGACAGCTGGCCCAGTCAACTCGGCATCGCCTGTGAAATAAGAGAAGATTCTCGATTTCTAGCGAGCCACGCCCTGTTTAACGAGTGGGCAGACGGGCAAAAATCCCTGCGGATGGAATACTTCTATCGGTTAATGCGTAAACGCTACCAAATATTACTCGACGCAAGCGGCGGGCCCGAGGGTGGACAATGGAACTACGACGCAGATAACCGATCTGGCTGGCGCAACAAAGACAAGATTCCCGCTCGACGCCAACCTGCTATAAGCCCTATCACACGCCAGGTCATCACCGAGGTTGATGCTTTATTTGCGGACCACCCCGGCGATCTCAACCATTTTTGTGCAGCCGTAACTCGGACCGAAGCTGAACAGCAGCTTGATGATTTTCTGACCCATTTTTTACCGCTATTCGGCCAATACCAAGATGCGCTTGCCGAAGAATCACCCACCCTATTTCATGGATTGATCGGCTTATATCTGAACGCAGGGCTCCTCGAACCGCTCGAGGTGTGCCGGCAAGTCGAACACCGCTACCAGCTCGGTGAAGTATCCCTGGCTGCCACCGAAGGTTTCATTCGCCAAATTCTGGGTTGGCGCGAGTACGTTAGAGGCATCTACTGGCGTTTTATGCCCGACTATGCCGAGCACAATACGTGGCAGGCCGCCAGACCTTTGCCACAGTGGTTTTGGACTGCCGCAACACCCATGCGCTGTCTCAGCAAGGCCATTGGGCAGAGTCTTGATCTGGGTTACGCCCACCACATCCAGCGACTCATGGTCATTGGTAACTTTGCGCTGATTGCCGGACTGTCGGTGAAGCAGGTTTGTGAGTGGTATCTGGCCGTTTATGTCGATGCGTATGAGTGGGTTGAACTGCCCAATACCTTGGGTATGGCTCTCAATGCCGACGGCGGCATAATGGCCAGCAAACCCTATGCAGCCTCGGGTAACTATATCGCAAAGCAGGGCAATCACTGCGCTCAATGTCAATTTGATCCAAAGCAGACAACCGGCCCCGAGGCCTGCCCATACAACAGCTTATACTGGCACTTTATTGATCAAAATCTGGATACCCTAAGCACCAATCCGAGAATGAGTTTAATCACCTCGCAATGGAAGAAACGAGATCCCGAACACAAGCAGAGTATCACCGACTGGGCGGCGCAAGTTCTAGATCAGCACCTGTAAGAACTTGCAGTCTCATATCGCATGACTGACTGTCAAGAAATCGGCGGCACCTGCACCCAAGTCCAGCGGCTCAAGTAGCTCAAGTAGC
>DOVB01000037.1 GCA_003520285.1 Halieaceae bacterium | reverse complement strand
ACCCACACCGCCATTCAGTTTACTCTCGAAGAGCACCAACAGAGCGCTTATCTCGCAATCAACCTGAGTGAGAACACCTATGACGCAGCGCATTTTCTCAGAGAATTTCTGTTAGTTTTATGGCATCGATTCCCTAGCTGGCTCATTGGCCAACCAATCAACCTCAATGCTGTAGAGTTTTCGTTCGATCGACCCGAGCACGAATCTGAACTGAAAATCATGTTCCCCTGCAGAATACGCTTTGGGTGCAGCGAGAATCGACTGATATTCAACGCCTCTTATCTCGACAAGCCCATCACGCGGACTCGCGCAGAGCTCGGGCGCTACGTTGAGCGGACGCCGTCGGACATCATGACCATACCCGGGCGAGCACAAACCTTAGAATCACAAATCGAGCGTCAATTATCGCTCAGAGAATCGGAACAGAACAAAGTACCTACCTTGATCGAAATCGCACAGACTTTACAGATCAGCCCCCAGACGCTGCAACGGCGACTCAAGCAATCAGGCAGCAGTTTCAATAGTATTAAAGAGAACTGGAGACGAGAGCACGCCCTGCAACTCCTGCGATCGCCCCAGCTATCGGTCGAGCATATTAGCGAGAAATTAGGATTTGCCGAGGCGCGATCATTCACTCGGGCCTTCAAAACGTGGACTGGGTTATCGCCCCGCAGCTACCGAAAAATCATGTGATATCTGCGACATCAGCAGGGTTCAGGATGACCGCTTCGAACCTTAAAAAGGTACCCAACTTAATGTTGGCGGATACGCAACCTCGTCATTGCCAAAACCCTGCGGACCTATCCGCTTTGCGCATATTGCTTCACAAAATTGAAATGGTCGGGTAACTGGGAGAGCGATTGATCGACACGCTCTAGATTTTGCCGCAAAAACTCAGACAGTTCGACACTGCTCATCTGATCTACGATTGGGTGGTACGTCTTTGGGATAAGACCCTGCCCCATCATTACCTGGACCCATGAATTCTCGGCAAACACATCGTCTTGATCCTTAAAGACCGTGCCAGACGATCCGAATAACGACATTCTATGCTTCAACGACTCGGGGATATCCATACCCCGACAGTAACGCCAGAACTCAGTATCATCTCGCTCCGTTAAGTGATAGTGCATCACAATAAAATCACGAATGCGCTCAGCCTCTCGTCGCATCTTCGCGTTGTACTCGTTGCGGACAGACTCGAGAATTGTGTCTGAGGGAAACATGAGCAGCAGCCATAGCAAGCCATTCTGGATAAAATGAATACTGGTCGACTCAAGAGGCTCAATAAATCCGCTCGACAATCCAAGAGCAATACAATTCTTGGTCCAATGCTGCTGCCGCTGCCCGGTGGTGAATTGAATAAATCGAGGCTCCGTAGTCGCTTCTCCCTGCGTGTTCCGGCGCAGCAGATCGATCGCTTCCTCGTCCGTTTGATACTTCGAGCAGTACACTAGCCCATTCCCTACTCTGTGTTGCAGAGGAATTCGCCACTGCCAGCCGGCGCCATGAGCAATGGCTCGAGTATAGGGGATCGCTGGCGATACCGATTCAGTTTGCAGCGCTACCGCTCTATCGCACGGTAACCAGTGAGACCAGTCCTCGAATCCTGTGCCCAGTGCTTCAGCAATGAGCCGCCCCCGAAAACCAGTGCAATCGATAAATAAATCACCTTCTATGATTTGGCCCGACTTTGTGAGTAGATGCGTGATATTACCGTTCGATGGATCTAGGCTTACTTGATCTATAATTCCTTCGACCCGTCTCACCCCTGCTTGTTCTGCTAGCCGCCGTAAGTAAGCCGCGTATTGAGTCGCGTCTAGGTGGTACGCATAATTGATTTTGTGACTTGATACTAAGCCAAAGCGGCTCATTTCAGCGGCCTGCAGTTCTAAGCAGTAGTCCCCGTAAGGCTTTGCAAAGCCCTCGTTAACCCCACGCAGCCAAAAGTGATGAAAGCCCGCAGCCCAACATCCCGTCCCAGTATCCCCAAAACTGTGGATATAGCGGTGTCCGAGTTTGCGCCAGTTCTCGAAGGCGATGCCCAGCTTGAATGTGGCCTTGGTCTCCCGCAGAAATTCGGGCTCTGATATTTTTAGCAACCGGTTAATAGTCAGAAGCGAGGGGATAGTCGCCTCGCCGACACCGATAGTACCAATGGTCTCCGACTCTATCAGAGTAATATCAAGACGTCGGCCCACCAATTTCGAAATGCTGGCTGCGGCCATCCAACCAGCCGTGCCACCACCAGCAATGACAACTTTATTAATTTGACTCATGACACCTCACTCCTAATGCTGTCAACGCTTCAACTGATTGAGCAACATCGCTCGGATTCTTTTTGCTTTGGTCTCGTTGGGAGCACCAAGTCTACCCAAGGCCTCCGGCGCAATATGCTGGGTTGCGGCTTGATCCTCATTAAAAATGTAATAGTCGAAAAAGAGTTTCCAAGCGCGTTTCATATCAGGTGGCAAATCCCGCACGCTCAAGAGTGCGTGCAGTAGTGCATCGTTGGGCGATCCCGCGTATGCCGGAGTCCGCGACCACCAGTAATTGACAAGAATATTTAAAGGTTCAAGGGCGTCGACCTGGTGCCACCACATGCTGGGTATGAGAATCGCGTCGCCAGGTTCCAGCACGACAGTTTCACTCGCCCTCAAAGCCTCTGCTGCGCGAGGGAAACGGGCATAATCAATCGCCTCAAAATCAACCAAGCTAATGGGCTGACCAGCAGGGGTCAAATCTAGCGGTCCGACATAAAGATTACTGATCTGATCAGGCGCGAATAAACGAAACTTCCGCCTTCCTGCAACACAGCAGGCAATATTCTGAGGGAGATCAAAATGCGCCGCGACGCGTGTCTGATTGCCTATCCAAACGCTAGCAATCGGGTCTAGGTGCGTCAGCGGTAAATCATACTTTGCCCTGAATCCCGGCAACCACTGGTCAATATTTGTTGAGCCCACATACAGTGCGGGTGAATCTGGTTGGGTCTCGCAATTCAGCAACTTATCGATAACATCATCTAGACGAGCGTCGATCTGTAAAAAGTTAAACCCATCCATCGCATCATTGTAAAAAAAACGGCCCTCGTGACCCGCCTCGGCCAAGAACGTTGCCACGGGCTTACCCTGATAAAACGTTAGCAGCGTTTTAAGTGCCTCTCTAGCACCAGATCTTCCGCCTTGCACAATATCCCACGTCTTCACAAGACCCCGGAGAACCGCAGGTTGTGCCCTGTCGAGTACACTCGGCTCTAACTCATTAGGCCCGCTTAAATAAATCTCTTCAATGGCCATGATCGCGGGCAGTCCTACTCTAGCGACCGATTACGGCGCTCAACTAAACGACCCAGCTGTGACATTGAGGCGACCATCATAAAACATGGCATGAGCCAGCCAGCCTCAGCCAGAGTAGTGACGAGTCTGCCATCGGCTCGCTGGAGGGCGTCGTCATCGATACCAAAGAAGTCCTGCAGCTCGTAGCTCTCTCCGTTCGAGAGTTTGATAGATAACGTCACAGACTGCACAAGTCCGTGCTCGACCAGAGCCGTTACAAATTTATCGTTGGTTTCAGAAGCTTGTCGCAGATGCTCTAACAACGTCGCCTTCGACTCCAAAAAATCACTCGGCCCTCCCTGTTCCAAGAACAATGGCTCACCAACCTCTAGGCTGACTCGAGGGTGTTCCATATCAATAGCAACGACGTGCTGACGGTCAGAAATAGAGCTCTTATCCTCTCCAATCAGGAAGGGTTGGCGACGCATCATGGCGGGCACATAACTCGCGTCCCAGCGGTCTGCCTGCAGAAAAAGATTCTCGCCCCTCTCGAACCCAAGGAGTGCAATTGGAGAAAATTTCCCGGACACGGGGTCTTTATGGATGAGTATGGGATAGTGCGCCTGGATACTTCGCATCTCTTCCGGAAACGTCAACACGAACATAACGTCATCACCAAACTGCGCACCAAATCCGGTTTGGACGCGGACATTCTGGTGATCGATATTATTGAGCTTCTGAAAATCCGCCATTACAACCTCTCTACTGCTGAATGAGGCACACTCGAGAAACTCTGTGACTGCAACTGCCGCACTAGCTCACGATTGGTCGGCAAATGTTCACAGAACCGCGCCTGAGCCTGCTGTGTTCGCAACTGCCGCTCTCGGTATTGAGTGAGCCGACGAGCGTGAGATCTCGATCGAAGAACGGGGTCTCGTGTCTGAAATCCCATCCCATAAAGTACATATTGATAGCTTGCCGATGGGAAGAGATCATCGATTCTCCCCTCGTCATGATGCCATGGCGCCTGGTAATTCCATCGCGCCAAATCTGACCTCAAAGATTCTGGAATGCTATCCGATTCTTTGTGCTGGCGCCAATAGGCTGAGTCGTCTCGCGAGCTAATGGCATAATGCAATTTCAAGAACCGAATAATCTCAGTCCAACGATAAGTAAACTGTCGATTAAATCGATCAGCCACAGCATCCATGCCACTGCGATAAGCGGGTAATTGATCGGTTAAAAACTGAGCGCTGAGCTCTACCAATACCAATGCCGAAGCCTCGAGAGGCTCTACAAAACCCGCTGACAATCCAATAGCCACGCAGTTTCGATGCCAAAACTTGGACCGATAGCCCGACTCAAAACTGAGCTTCCTGGGGGACGAAGACTCAAAATCAACATGCGGAGCCTCGCGCTTCAGGTACGACTTAAGTCCCTCCAAAGCTTGCTCATCACTCTGATGTGACGAACTATACACTCTGCCTACACCTCGTCGATGCTGTAATCCAATGTCCCAGGTCCAACCTGCGTCGTGGGCCGTACCCAGTGTCACCGAGCTAATGGAGTCCAACTCAGTGGCATAGGGCACCTGAACTGCTAATGCACGATCGTTGAACAAATACTTCGAGCAATCAACTTTACCTATCTCAAAATGTTTGCCAATGAGCAATGATTCGAAGCCACTGCAATCAATAAAAAGATCACCCTCTATTCGACCATAATTTTTGCCTATGACTGCCGCGATATCACCGTCCGAATCCGACTCTACCCCTATCAAATGGTCCTTAATATGGCACACCCCAAGCCTTTCCACCGCGTGTCGCATCAGTAAACCAGCAAAGCGGCCGGCATCAAGGTGATAACCGTAGTTAAGTGCGTAAGCGTAGTTGGGCATACTGATCTGTTTGGGCGCCAAATCGCGGTCACATACAGCGGGCTGCGGCGACACACTGTCGGCAAAGGGCTCATTATTAGCTAAGTTTTGCCAAGACCACCACGCATTCTCTTCAGCATGATCTTGAGGAAGCGAGAACGGATGGTAATAGTAATCCTCTGCACCTCGTGACCACCCGATAAACTTTGACCCCTGTTTGAAACTTGCACCACATTCACGAACGAACTCGGTCTCAGTGATTCCAATTTTATTCAGCGTGGTGCGCATAGAAGGCCAGGTACCCTCTCCCACACCGATGGGTCCGGTTTGGTCAGACTCTACCAAGGTGAGGGTCAGTGTCTCAGACGAGAGTTCATAGTGCGCCGCAAGACGCGCCGCAACCAACCAGCCAGCAGTTCCACCGCCGACCACAACAATACGCTTTACCTGATCAAACTCTTCAGTCATCTCGCATGATAGCCGTTTGTTTATTTTTAAACGTTGATTTTAGCGTCTGCCTTAAAGTAAAAACCGCTCAAAGAGCGGTTTTATAAAGGTCAATAAACCAGTCTAGTAGACGTAACGGAACCCAAACTGATACCGAGCACCACTCTGACCCACATTATACAGCTGGTAAGCATTGCGACCGAAACTTCGGAATGTCTCATTCGTCAGATTTATGCCTTCTACAAACACCACCAACGAATCAGTGAGCTCATAACTCGCATTCGCGTCCCACTGCTCATATTCTTCCTGGTAGCCTGGCTGAGTAACTCCTCCTGTGAAGAATTCATCACGCCAGTTGTAGGCAATACGAACCTGAATACCGTGCTTATCGTAGTACGCAATAAAGTTACGCGTATCACTCAACCCTGGTAGCGCAAATTGTGGTTCGTTAGACAGGCGATTGAACACAGCAGTCCCGTCGGCGATAGTTGCATTGGCAATAAATCCAAAGCCAGTAGCCGCAAAATCATGCTGCCATGCGATCTCCCATCCATCAATCTCGGCGATCTCAGCTGAGTTGAGACTCGTATCTACGTCAAAGTACGCAGGGTCATCTCTTCCAGGAACACCGGTAATGGTTTGTGCCGTAACATCGACACCAGGTTCATTCGGGAAATTGGTAAATATGTACTCGCGAATAGCTGCGTTTGATGCTGTGACACCCAAAGCATCAACAGCCTGCGAATACAGTGGCCCCAACGCTGGATGAGCTAAGCCAGGGAATAACACCACGTCCTCTCTTTCAGCCGCCGTTACAAAGTTCTCTACGCTCTTATCAAAGTAACCGATCGAGACATAGCTCGAATCCCCGTAATAATATTCGAGAGAAAAATCCCAATTTTCTGATTCATGCGGCAACAATCCCGGGTTACCCACAAAACCGTCTGCCGTATGCTCTCCCTCTACGACTCTGAGGACCTGACCAATTGACAAGTTACCGACCAAATTAGAGAACGGAGATCGTGCGATGGTCTCGCTGTAAGATGCTCTGAATTTCAGGTCATCGAGGATATTAATATCGAAGTCGATACTCGGTAGAGTCGCATCGTATGACCCGGTCAAGGACGAGGGCACTGTTTCACCAGACGGAATAGCAGAAAACTCATTGGTAGACGCCCATTCAATGCGAGTGTAGCTCTGCGACTCAGCACTCGAAGTGACATCGGTCTCTTCATAGCGCACACCCGCTCGCACACTGTAATCGCGATCAAACATAACACCCGTGTAGTTTACTTGAACAAACGTCGACTGCGTTTCTTCACGGAACTGGTTACCAAAGCCTTTATCACTGTCGGCACAAAAGCCAGTGCCACAATCCCCACCTGCCAAAGCGGTCGGGAGATAGTACTGATCTGTGGACGGTAAGGTTTGCAAAAATGCGCCCCGGTTCGCGACTTCCGCCATATCGAACATGAAAAAATTATTAGTGGCTCCCTTGCCGCCATTGAGCTGATCGTAGATCCCCTCGAGCGACGCAGGCACCATCAAATCTGCGATAGCACCGAAGGCAGAAGCCTGATTTTGACCCCAGCTATTCCGTTGAACCACACTGCCGGCCTCAAAATTATCAAGATCAGACTGTGACACACCGAAATCAATTGAAAGCCTCTCATTAAGATCAAAACTGCCACTAAATTGCGTCTGCTCAATATTCATTTCTGCCCAGCTATTGGCGAACACGCTACCGGTGATTTGCATATCATCGGGTGATAGTGGGTCTGAACGCGTGATCGAAGTCACAGGAAGATCGGAACTAAAATCAACAGTTGCCGCCTCGCGCCCAAATGCCGCAATCGATAGGTTCGCTGAGCTTCCGAAAGGACTGTTCGGCGATCGCTCGGCCTTCGAATCGTGATGGTCAAGTTCAAGAACCAACCGATCATTGACATCCCACTGCAAATTGAATCCAAGTGACGAGCGCTCGTTTTTCGACGCATCAACACCCGCTCCCATAGGGGTGTCAGGCTGATTGAACGTCTCGGTGTAGATTAGCGGCGATGCAATAGGTCCATCACTCCACGTGGCCGACTGACCTGTTGGGCTGAACCAGATCGACATATTGTTGTAGCGATGATCTAGTTCCAACTCGGCTACTGTGTAATCCAGAGTCGCGGTAACCGACTCTACGGGGCGCCACTGCAGTGTGAGTTGCCCGTTGATTCGCGTGCGCTCCCATTCATCGAGCTGATAAACAACCTGTTGTGGTAAAGCGGCCAGATCGCCCTGCCCAGGTTTATTGACCTGCTGCCCGTTATCTGCAATTCCCTGCCCGGGACGCTCAAACCACTGAGTATTAAAAGCACCCGCCTGGCCATTGTTACGCTCCTGAAAAGACCCCGACAAGGCCACGCCTACGGTGTCATCGAAAAAGGTTTGACTGAACAGACCTGAAACTTCAGGTGTGTAATCCTCGCCTGTAGTCGTTGACAAATCGTGAACCGCTTTGGTGCTGAAAGCCAATTTTAGACCTGGGTTATCAAGAGGTTTTGCGGTTTTGATATTGATGGTTGCGCCAATACCGCCGGTCGCCACACTCGCCTGACCGGTTTTATAGATCTCAACGCCTGAAACACTCTCAGACGCCAAATCGCCAAAATCAAATGAGCGACCACCACCACTGTGAGTCGGCATTTGGCGACCATTTAAGGTGACCAAGTTGAAGTCTGCACCGAAACCACGAACTGTTACCGTAGAGCCTTCACCTCTCGTGCGCTCAATCGCGACACCTGTAATTCTCTGAAGCGATTCCGCCAAGTTAGTGTCAGGAAATGCACCGATATCCTCAGCTGTAATGGCATCTACCACGCCCGCTGAGTCCCGCTTTGTATCCATTGCTCGCTTCAAACTTGCTTTGATGCCGGTCACAACGACCTCTTCCATAACCGGCACGCTATCCTGAGCTTGCGCAGTGATGCTCAAGGTCAGTCCCATGGCGACTGACACTGCAGCCGCCATTGCATTCTTATTGAACATGTTATGTTGCATATTGGTTACCCCTTGCAAACTATTTTTAGTATCGTTTGTGCCCGTATCACTGTGGTGTCGCCACTCGAACATTCTTTATCGTGACCGGCTGATCTCGCTCAGCAAGGTACATCAAAAATGAACTGTAGGTTTGTGCAGCAGCCTGCTGCGGGATAACCACTGAATACTCGGTCTCTGCTGTGCCACTCACCGTCACTACGTCAGTACTAAAGTTCGGATCGACGTCTGGGAACGGTGCATTCTCAAACACAAACCGGACGCCTGTGTCAGGCGTACCCTCAGGTAAGGCTGCAACAAAGCGCACTTCACCTCCAGAACCGAAAGTGAATGGATACAGATCTGCATTATTGTTCGCAAAACCACCCCAAGCCTGGGCACCCGATGGGAACGTGTATGTCTCACTCGCATCGACAAACGCGCCACCAAACGCGCCACTGAAATCAGCAGGTGCTGAGTCGACTAAGGTAACGGCAGCATAGGCGGTTACGATGACATCGGTAACCATTACTGGCTGGTCGTTCTCGACGATATACATCAAGAAAGAGCTGAAGGTCTGGCCAGCAGCCTGAGCGGGGAATTCAACTTCGTACACTGCCTCACCACCGCTGATCACCACATTGTCGGTGCTGAAGTTTGGCTCGACATCGGGAAACGGTGCGTTCTCAAAGACAAAACGCACGTTAGTACCATCTACGCCACCTTCGGGAATGGCTGCAGTAAAGGTTACCTTACCGCCATTTTCGAAGCTCATTGGGTACATTTCAGCATTTTCATTGGCAAAGCCACCCCATGGCTGAGCCCCCGATGGGAAGGTGTAAATCTCGTTCGCATCTGAGAAGGCCCCACCGAACGACCCACTAAAGGCGGCCGGCCCGTAGGTCGTTCCACCAGCGCCAGCAGATGGCTCTCGCCCAGCAACTTCGTAGCGAGCGTTAGCAACCTCAAAAGAGAGTCCCTGTTGACTACCCCAAGTAGGAAACAAAACCAATCCAGCATTGACCTTGGTCAAATCTAGACCTAAGGATTTGAGGTCAGATACCGAGATCTCGAAGGTTTTCCAAGTACCTGGCTCATAATCAGATAAATCGAGCACCTGATCCCCGGTACCGCACGGGAAGAAACAATCTACTTTATACACCATTCCAGCGGCCGCAGTAGAGGCGGGGATACGCAAGTCGAAAACCAGCTTACCTTCCGCTTCGTATTCACTGAGGTCAACACCACCCGCTGAACCGAAGAAGAACACACCGTCTGCACCATTAGTGCCAAAATTGACCAGCAAGGCGTTACCTCGATCGGCATCACCGGAGTCAGTCACAGTCCATGTAATCAAGTTGCTGGTATTGCCATCGCCACAGTAGTCAACGTTGACAATAGTGTCCCAACCACACGCTCCGCGGTCCCATAGTCCATTGATTTCACCGTCAACAAAAATAGGAGCTAGCGCACCATCCACTTCGCCGCCGGGTGGCGTGATACCGCACCCATTACGAGCAGGGTGACCACATGCCAAGCTAATATTATCGACCATGACATGCGCCGCACCGGTGGGCTCAAGAACAAATAAACTATTGACTTTACTGGTATCAAGACCTGCCTGACCGGGGAGCGGGTTAGCCAACAGATCGTTAACTTTCACGCTGTAGGTAAACCACTGATCTTTCGGTAGATCCGCAATCTTCAACTCTTGCTGACCCAACGCAGGGTAGCCACTATCCATTTTAATCAGAATAGCGCTTTCTAAATCCGTGCCCGCGCTATCGATATACATATCGAACTTGATCTCACCGGCGTGGATTTCCCAAAAATTAGGATTATTACCAAAACCAAACAAGGAAACAGATGAGGCATCCGTTGTGTTAATCGAAATGTTGCCCATGTTGGACGTTATTACTTCAATAACGGTACCTCGACCCTCTACACTCGACTCCATGAAGCTCAGTGCGCCATCGTTATTCCAAAACGAATTGACAGACAACTGCTGAACGACTTCTTCGCCACCAATGGTCCAAGAGAACCCCTGGGCAGAATCAGTGTACATAGGGAAAGTGGCTTCGAAGGGCTCTTGAGCATCGGGCCGTTCAAGAGATCTGTCTGCATTTGAGTTACACCCACCACCATCAGCTTGACCATAACTGCACTCATAGACTCTGATGTAGTCGACGACCATTTCGGAGGGGATGTCAGCATTATTGACTGCACCCGGCAAATTGCCACCGACCGCCAGATTCACAAGCAAATGGAATTCGGTATCAAAAGGTGCCGATGCTGGACCAGATTCATAACCCGTAGCCGAATCTTTGTAGTAGTAGCTGTAGTAATGATCTGCGCCTACCGTTTTGACATGCTGCCCATCAATAAACCAGCGCAGCTCGTCCTCTTCCCACTCTATTGCGTAGGTGTGAAACTCGCCTGCGGCGTCATCGAGATCAACATCTAAGCCGCTCAACTGATTCAGAGGCCAAGGAAATCCATGGTGAACCGTCGTGAACACGCGCTCATCGTCCGTACCTGCGTTGACCACCTCCATGATGTCGGCTTCACCACTTGCCGCCCAGACACCATAGGGTGACTCGGTTGGCAACATCCATACAGCAGACCACAGGCCCTGACCCTCAGCAGCCTTGGCTCTCACTTCCACGCGACCGTACTTAAAGTCAAACTTGCCCGCAGTGCGGAGACGAGCTGAGGTGTAGGGGAATCCTGGCACTACCTCTTCGCTCTTGGCGACGATAGTGAGTACACCATCAGCTACAACAGCGTTATCAGCTAAATACCATTGCTGCTCGTTGTTGCCCCAGCGCGACAGTCCATATTCGGCACCCTCACCGATCTCCGCTTCCCAATGGTTAGCGTCGAGACTGGCACCGTCAAACTCATCACTCCAAACGAGTGACCACTCGTTCTGAGGCTCCGGATAAAAGGCTGCTACTTCTGGTGCTTTGGCGCTGTCACCACCACCACCGCATGCGCTTACCACTGCGATAGCTGCCGCCAAGCCGAAATAGCGCTGCGTCCTGCGTATTGGATCAGACATTGATAACCCCGTTTATTTTAGGTTTATATAATTAGGCAACGTCTTTATCCCACAACACGGCAGCAACGGTAAGTCGGACGCGACACGCGGGATTAAAGGCGAGATAAATGGGATTATGGGTTTAGAGGGTCGGCGGGAAATATAAAATGGCGGTGGAGGAGACCTCATCGCCTACTATCAGCCCCATCAGCCTTGTCAGCTAACGTGTTTTCTAGTGTTCCAGCAAGTTAGTTCGATGTCAACGGCCCAAAAATGTCTACTGTTTTGTCTACCTAGCTTCAAAGGCTTGGAAGTCTTCAGAGACTTTATAGCCCTCGGCAGGAGGCCATGGGGGTATGCCCGTATATATAGACATGGTCGAAGATTTTGAGAGGTTTTGGAGTGTCAGGTAGTTTTTGGAGGTTTGTGTTTTACTAAAAGGCGTCTAGCAAATTAGTGGCGATTCAATTCCCGAGATTACCTGAACTTCTTTTAGGGCGCTTGCACATGCGAAATAATCACTGCCAACAATAGATTTTTTTACCTCTAAGAGAGCAGTACGATAGTCCGTGACACTGTGAGAGCACTGTAGTGTTAACTGCCGATCACCGAAATTGCTGTGT